>NZ_LZSZ01000145.1:0-12013 GCF_001665645.1 Mycobacterium sp. 852002-30065_SCH5024008
GATGTGTATAAGAGACAGGATCCGTTCGGTCTGACCCGGCGGCGGACCTGCGGCGGGAGGCGGCGGCGCGGGGGCCGGGCCGCCGGTGTTGATCCGCTCGGTCGGCCGCTCGGTGGGGGGCTGGCCGAAGGGGCCTTGGTTGGCCGGACGGCCCCACGTCGACGGGTCGGAGTTCGGTGGTCCCTGTGGGTTCGTCACCCGACTGATTCTGCACTATCGAGCTGAGCAAAATCTGAGTGGTTGCGCAGCACCGCGATGCTCTCGCGAGCCTTGGCGACCCGATCGACGTCGATGTCGGCAAGCACCAACTGCGGTGCGGAGCCGGCGGACGCGACGACCTCGCCGAACGGGGAGGCCACCAGGCTGCCGCCCACCCCGGTGGGCGCGCCCGACCCGGTCAGGGACTCGCCCGGGTCGGCCTGGCCGGCAGCGGCGACGTAGCTCATCGAATCGAGCGCGCGGGCCCGCGCCAAGAGCGTCCACTGGTCGAGCTTGCCGGGCCCCGCGCCCCACGATGCGCAGACGGCGATCAGCTGGGCGCCGCGGCGGGCCAGCTCGGTGTACAGGGCCGGGAAGCGGATGTCGTAGCAGACGGTCAGCCCCACCCGCACGCCGGCGACCGTGATCACCACCGGCTCGCGGCCGGGTGCGACGGTGCGTGACTCGGTGAAGCCGAAGGCGTCGTAGAGGTGGATCTTGTCGTAATGCGTGTCCGGCTCGTTGGGACTGCCCGGACCGGCCGCGATCAGTGTGTTCTTCACCCGTCCGTCCCCGGCCGGGGTGAACATGCCGGCAATCACCGTGATGCCGCAGTCGGCCGCGATGCCCCGCACCCCGGCCGCCCACGGCCCGTCGACCGGCTCGGCGATCGGCGCCAGTGGAACGCCGAACCGGCACATGGTCGCCTCGGGGAACACCACCAACTTCGCGCCGGCGTCGGCGGCCCGGCCGCTGTACTCGCGCACCAGGTCCAAGTTGGCGGCCGGATCGGTGCCGCTGAGGATCTGCGCCAACGCGATTCGCATGAGCGCCAGCTTAGGCTCGACGCGGTCTCACGCCATTCCCGCGATCCACTCCGTGGTGAACCGCTGCTCCGCCGCCACCAGCTCGGCCAGTCGGGTGCCGATGATGTTCTCCAGCTTGCCGCCGATGATCGGGACGCGTACCTGGACGGTGGCCCGGAAGGTCAGTCGGGCACCGCCCGTCTGCAGGATTGTCGAGAGCGTGGCGGAGCCCTTCAGATTCACCGGGGCGTCCAATATCGAGCCGGCGACCGAACCCTGCGCGGCGCCGTCCGCAACGGGTCCCCAGATCTCCTCGCGCCTGATGCGGAGGTCGCCGCTGTGCAACTGCGTGACCATCCCCGGCAACTTGTGACTGTGGATCACCTGCACGGTGACAACCTCGACGGTGTCTTCGTCCCCGGTTTCACCGCCGACCCGCATCGATTCCAGCGTGGCGAGGTCAACACCGGACCCGGCCAGCCGTGCCCGCCAATAGGTCTCGTCCGTGAACGCCCGATGCACCTCTTCAACGCTGCCGTCGTAGTCGGCCGACAAGTCGAATGAACGCGGCATAGCAGGTGAGGCTACCGTTACGGGCCATGAAATCCAGCGATGCCGGTTCGACATTCGCCGGCGCGCATGTCGCCGAGGCGGTGTCGCTCGCGCCGCTGACGACGTTGCGGGTGGGGCCGGTCGCGCGCCGCCTGATCACCTGCGCCAGCACCGAACAGGTGATCGCGGCGGTGCGGGAGCTGGATGCCGAAAGCCGTGCGGGAGAACATGCCCCGGTGCTGGTGTTCGCCGGCGGGTCCAACCTGGTGATCGCCGATACCCTGACCGACCTGACCGCCGTGCGGTTGGCCAACAGCGCCATCACCATCGACGGCGGCCTGGTGCGCGCGGAGGCGGGCGCGGTGTGGGACGACGTCGTGGTCAGTGCCATCGAGCACGGTCTGGGCGGGCTGGAATGCCTGTCCGGGATCCCCGGGTCGGCCGGGGCCACCCCGGTGCAAAACGTCGGGGCCTACGGTGCGGAAGTCTCCGACACCATCACCCGGGTCCGGGTATTGGACCGCGGCAGCGGCCAGGTGCACTGGGTGCCGGGCGGCGAGCTCGGCTTCGGCTACCGCACCAGCGTGTTCAAGCAGGCCGCGCCCGAAACTCCTTGGGTGGTACTGGAAGTCGAGTTCGCCCTGAACTCGTCGGGCCGCAGTGCGCCGCTGCGCTACGGCGAACTGGCCGCCGCGTTGGGGTTGAGCGGCGGCGAGCGGGCCGATCCGCTGGCGGTCCGCGAGGCGGTGCTGACGCTGCGGGGGCGCAAGGGCATGGTGCTCGACCCGGACGATCACGACACCTGGAGCGTGGGGTCGTTCTTCACCAACCCGGTGGTCGCGCCCGAGGTGTACGAGCGGCTGGCCGCGAGCGTCCAGGGGGCGGTTCCGCACTACCCGGCGCAGGACGGCGTCAAGCTGGCGGCGGGCTGGCTGGTGGAGCGGGCCGGTTTCACCAAGGGTTATCCCGACGATCCAGCGGCGCGCTGCCGGCTGTCCACCAAGCACGCGCTGGCGCTGACCAACCGCGGCGGCGCCACCGCCGACGAGGTGATCGCACTGGCCCGCGTCATCCGCGACGGGGTTCGTGATGTGTTTGGTGTCACATTGCAACCCGAGCCTGTCCTGCTCGGCTGCAGGCTGTAGCTCCGAATCCTTCGGAAGACCGACCCGGCCCCGATTTGTCGCGGCGGAGTTGATGGATTTTGCCCGGTATCTTTGACTTTCGTGAGCACGTCGCACCCCCCGCCGCCGATCAACCGGCGTGTGGCTTTGGCGACCCTCGGACTGGGGGTCTTCGCCCCCAGCCTGTTGGCCGCGTGTGGCGGCACCACGGCCAAGCAGGCCGAGAAGAAAGAGCAGCCCGCGCCGCAGCTGAAGTTCCAGCCGGCCGATGCGACCGAAAACGTCGTGCCGATCGCGCCGATCAGCGTCCAGATCAGCGACGGCTGGTTCCAGCACGTCGCGCTGACGAATTCCGCGGGCAAGCCCGTGGCGGGCAAGTTCAACTCCGACCGCACCGTCTACACCACCACCGAGCCGCTGGGCTATGACGCGACCTACACGTGGAGCGGCTCGGCCGTCGGGCACGACGGCAAGGCGATCCCGGTGAAGGGCAAGTTCACCACGGTGTCTCCCACCAAGAAGATCGGTGGGGCCTTCCAGTTGGCCGACGGCCAGACCGTCGGGGTGGCGGCGCCGATCATCATCCAGTTCGATGCGCCGATCTCCGACAAGGCCGCCGTCGAGAAGGCGCTGACCGTCACCACGAATCCGCCCGTCGAGGGCAGCTGGGCGTGGCTGCCCGACGAGGCGCAGGGCGCCCGGGTGCACTGGCGCACGCGCGAGTACTACCCCGCGGGCACGACCGTCAACGTCGACGCCAAGTTGTACGGCCTGCCGTTCGGCGACAGCGCGTACGGGGCCGAGGACATCTCACTGAACTTCCAGATCGGCCGCCGGCAGGTGGTTAAGGCCGAGGTCACGTCGCACCGCATTCAGGTGGTCAGGGACGAAGGCGTCATCATGGACTTCCCGTGCAGCTATGGCGAGGCCGACAAGGCGCGCAACGTCACCCGAAACGGCATCCACGTGGTCACCGAGAAGTACGCCGACTTCTACATGTCCAACCCGGCCGCCGGCTACAGCCATGTGCACGAACGTTGGGCGGTGCGGATCTCCAACAATGGCGAGTTCATCCATGCCAACCCGTCGAGCGCCGGCGCGCAGGGCAACACCAACGTCACCAACGGCTGCATCAACCTGTCGACCGGCGACGCGGAGCAGTACTTCCAGTCGGCGATGTACGGCGACCCGGTCGAGGTGACCGGGAGCTCGATCCAGCTGTCCTACTCCGACGGTGACCTCTGGGACTGGGCCGTCGACTGGGACACCTGGGTCGCCATGTCGGCGCTCCCGCCTGCCACCGCGCACCCGCCGTCCACTCAGATTCCGGTGACCGCACCGGTCACGCCGTCGACCGCACCGACCCTGTCCGGCACGCCGACGACGACCACCTCGTCCAGCCCGGCGACTAGCCCCGGCGGTTGAACCGGGTGGCCGACGCCTGGTCGCGCGGCTTCATGACGATCAGGTCGAGGTCGACGTGGGGCGGCCGCGAGGCCACGAAGCCGATCACCTCGGCGACGTCGGCGGCAACCAGCGGTGTGAGGCCGGTGTAGACGGCGTCGGCGCGTTGTTGATCGCCGTCGAAGCGAACCAGCGAAAACTCGGTCTCGACTGCGCCGGGCGCGATCTCGGTCAGCCGCACCGGCTTACCCAGCAGCTCGCCGCGCAGCGTGCGGTGCAGCGCTCCCTGGGCGTGTTTGGCCGCCGTGTACCCGGCGCCGCCGTCGTAAACCTCAAGTGCGGCAACCGAAGTCACCGTGACGATCAGGCCGTCACCGGAGTCGATGAGCTTGGGCAGCAGCGCTCGGGTGACCCGCAGCGTACCCATCACGTTGGTCTCCCACATCCACCGCCAATGCTCGAAGTCTGAATCGGCGACCGGTGCCAGCCCGCGGGCGCCGCCGGCGTTGTTGACCAGCACGTCCACCCGGGCCAGTTCGTCGGCCAGAGCGGCGACCGCCGCGTCGTCTGTGACGTCAGCCACAATCGCGGTTCCGCCGATCTCCCGTGCCAGGGCGTTGATCCGCTCCGCCCTGCGCGCCACCGCGACCACGTGGAAGCCCTGCGCAGCGAGGGTCTGGGCCGTGGCCTCGCCGATTCCCGAGCTGGCGCCCGTGACGACCGCGACCCGTTCATTCCTGACATTTCCAACCATAGAAACAACCTTAGTGAGCGTGCTAAATTTTCTTGGTGCACCTCAGCGCCCTGTCCAGCACCACCACCGCGTGTCTTCGCGCGGCGGGTGCGTGTTGTTGTCGCGCACTTTGCCGCTCCTGACTTTTTCAGGCGTGGCCAGTGACGGCCAACAAAAATCGGACAAAGGACGCTCGTGCGCTCGAATACCCTCACCCAGCCTCATCGTTCGCCCACCCGTGCCAGCTACCAGGGCCACCGGTCGGTGCGTCGTCAAATCGTGCCGCCGGCACTGCACATCGCCGACTCGGCGGCGGCCTCGGTGTTCCGGGCCGTCCGATTGCGCGGCCCCGTCGGGCGTGACGTCATCGCCGGCGTTACCTCGCTGAGCATTGCGACGGTCAACCGCCAAGTCATCGCCCTGCTCGAGGCCGGGTTGCTGCGGGAACGCGCCGACCTGGCCGTCTCCGGAGCGATCGGACGGCCACGCGTGCCGGTCGAAGTCAACCACGAACCGTTCGTGACGCTGGGCATCCACATCGGCGCCCGGACCACCAGCATCGTGGCCACCGACCTGTTCGGTCGCACGCTCGACACCGTCGAGACTCCGACACCGCTCAGCCCGGCCGGACCCGCGCTGGCTTCGCTGGCCGAGAGCGCCGCTCGTTACCTGCGGCGTTGGCATCGGCGCCGCCCACTGTGGGTCGGCGTCGCGATCGGCGGCACCGTCGACAACGCCACCGGTCACGTCGACCACCCCCGGCTCGGTTGGCGGCAGGCGCCGGTCGGCCCGGTGCTGGCCGACGCGCTGGGACTGCCCGTGTCGGTGGCCTCGCACGTCGACGCCATGGCCGGGGCCGAGCTGCTGCTCGGCATGCGGCGATTCCTGCCCAGCTCGCCCACCAGTCTCTACGTCTACGCCCGCGAGACCGTGGGCTACGCGCTGGTGATCGGCGGACGGGTGCACTGCCCGGCCAGCGGCCCCGGCACCATCGCGACGCTGCCCGCCCACTCCGAGCTGCTGGGCGGCACCGGCCAACTGGAATCCACCGTCAGCGACGAGGCGGTACTGGCCGCCGCCCGCAGGCTGCGGGTCCTGCCGTTCGCTTCCCCGGGCCGGCCCAACGCGCCGGCCGCCGGCATCGCCGACCTGCTGAGGCTGGCCCGGGCCGGCAACGAGCAGGCCAAAGAACTGCTGAACGAGCGCGGCCGGGTGCTCGGGGGGGCGGTCGCGTTGCTGCGCGACATGCTCAATCCCGACGAACTGGTCGTCGGCGGCCAGGCTTTCACCGAGTACCCGGAGGCGATGGAACACGTGGAGGCGGCCTTCGCCGAGCGCTCGGTGTTGCCGCCGCGCGATATCCGCGTCACCGTCTTCGGCAACCGGGTCCAGGAGGCGGGCGCGGGGACTGTGTCGCTGGGCGGGCTGTACGCCGATCCGCTCGGGGCGATGCGGCGGGCCGGGGCGCTGAATCCGCGGCTGCGCGACGTCGCCGTCGACGAGTCTTCCGCTTAGCGCGAAGCCATGTCCTGGGCGTTGGGCTGGTGAGCGGAACGTCCTGTAAAGATGACAGAGTGCGGCACGATGACGTATTCCGGCTGAAACCGCGCCGCGTCGCAGTGTTGGCGGTGCACACCTCACCATTGGCCCAGCCGGGCACCGGCGACGCCGGGGGCATGAACGTCTATGTGCTGCAGACCGCGCTGCACCTGGCGCGGCGGGGCATCGAGGTGGAGATCTTCACCAGGGCCACCGCGTCCGCCGACCCGCCCGTCGCGCGGGTCGCGCCCGGCGTGCTGGTGCGCAACGTGGTAGCGGGGCCGTTCGAGGGCCTGGACAAATACGACCTGCCCACCCAGCTGTGCGCGTTTGCCGCCGGGGTGCTGCGCGCGGAAGCGTCGCACGAACCGGGTTACTACGACATCGTGCACTCGCACTATTGGCTGTCCGGCCAGGTCGGCTGGCTGGCCCGCGACCGCTGGGCGGTGCCGCTGGTGCACACCGCGCACACGCTCGCCGCGGTCAAGAACGCGGCCCTGGCCGCGGGTGACGCGCCCGAGCCGCCGCTGCGCACCGTCGGTGAGCAGCAGGTCGTCGACGAGGCCGACCGCCTGATCGTCAACACCGACGATGAAGCCGGGCAACTGATCTCCATCCACCGCGCCGACCCGGCGCGCATCGACGTCGTCCACCCGGGAGTGGATCTCGAGATGTTCCGCCCGGGCGACCGCCGGGCGGCCCGGGCCGCGCTGGGGTTGCCGCTCGACGAAGACGTGGTGGCGTTCGTCGGGCGGATCCAGCCGCTGAAGGCGCCCGATATCGTGCTGCGCGCCGCTGCGAAATTGCCGGGCGTGCGCATCGTGGTGGCGGGCGGGCCGTCGGGCAGCGGCATGGCCTCCCCGGACGGGCTGCGGCGACTGGCCGACGAGCTCGGCATCGCGGCCCGGGTGACCTTCCTGCCCCCGCAGTCCCGCAACGACCTGGCCACCTTGTTCCAGGCCGCCAGCCTGGTCGCCGTGCCCAGCTATTCGGAGTCGTTCGGCCTGGTAGCCGTCGAGGCGCAGGCGTGTGGCACGCCGGTGGTGGCCGCTGCGGTCGGCGGTCTGCCGGTGGCCGTGCGCGACGGGGTCACCGGCACGCTGGTGTCCGGCCACGACGTCGATCAGTGGGCCCACGCCCTGGATCGGGTGCTGCGGCTGCGCGCGCCACAGGCCGAGGCGATGAGCCGCGCGGCCGCCGAGCACGCGGCCACGTTCTCCTGGGAGAACACCACCGACGCGCTGCTGGCCAGCTATCGGCGCGCGATCCGCGCGTACACCGCCGAGCGAAGTGGGGTGGGCGCATGACGTCCACTGTGGAGCAGGTGATCGAGGACGCGCTGCAGGCGAGCGGTCTGGAGTACTCGAAACACGAGGGGGCGCACGGCGGGCTGTCCGGCCTCTTGGTGGAGCTGCCCGGCGAGCGCAAACTCAAGACCAACACCATTTTGAGCGTCGGCGAGCATTCGGTGCGCATCGAGGCGTTCGTGTGCCGCAAACCCGACGAGAACCACGAGGGCGTCTACCGCTTCCTGCTCAAGCGGAACCGCCGCCTCTACGGGGTGGCCTACACGCTGGACAAGGTCGGCGACATCTACCTGGTGGGCCGCATGTCGCTGGCGTCAGTGGACGCCGACGAGATCGACCGGGTGCTCGGGCAGGTGCTCGAAGCGGTGGATTCGGACTTTAATACGTTGCTGGAGTTGGGTTTTCGCTCGTCGATACAGAAAGAATGGGAGTGGCGGGTGTCCCGCGGCGAATCGCTCAAGAACCTCGAGGCGTTCGCTCACCTGATCGACGAAGACGACGAATAAGCTAACCGGCATGGGAGACACTGCCACGCTGGTGCTGCTGCGCCACGGCGAGAGCGACTGGAATGCCCTGAACCTGTTCACCGGTTGGGTGGACGTCGGGCTGACCGAGAAGGGCCGGGCCGAGGCGGTGCGCAGCGGGGAGCTGCTGGCCGAACAGAACCTGTTGCCCGACGTGCTCTACACCTCGCTGCTGCGCCGCGCGATCACCACCGCGCACCTGACGCTGGACGCCGTCGACCGGCTGTGGATCCCGGTGCGGCGCAGCTGGCGGCTCAACGAACGGCACTACGGCGCGCTGCAGGGGCTGGACAAGGCCGAGACCAAGGCCCGGTACGGCGACGAGCAGTTCATGGCCTGGCGGCGCAGCTACGACACGCCGCCGCCGCCGATCGAGAAGGGCAGCCGGTTCAGCCAGGACACCGACCCCCGGTACGCCAACATCGGCGGCGGCCCGTTGACCGAATGCCTGGCCGACGTGGTGGTCCGGTTCCTGCCGTACTTCACCGACGTCATCGTCCCGGACCTGCGCAGCGGCAAGACGGTGTTGATCGTCGCGCACGGCAACTCGCTGCGGGCCCTGGTCAAGTACCTCGACCAGATGTCCGACGACGACGTCGTCGGGCTCAACATCCCGACCGGGGTTCCGCTGCGCTACGACCTGGACGCCGACCTGCGGCCGGTCGTGCCGGGCGGCACCTACCTGGACCCGGAGGCGGCCGCCGCGGGTGCGGCGGCGGTTGCCAGCCAGGGGCGCGGGTAACGCCGGGCCGCGGGGCAATTGCGAGTTTTAAAGGCCTGTTTGCCGAACATCGCGTTAACGGGAGTGGAACACCTGAAGCGCAAAGTGTGACTTGTCCGATTTTGGCCTCGTTCCGCTAGGGCGGCGTTCAGGAAGATTTGTAGGATTTGCTATGTGACTGTGTTCTCGGCGCTGTTGCTGGCCGGGGTCTTGTCCGTGCTGGGGCTGGCCATAGGGGTAGCAGCCGGGACGCGGCTGTCGCCGAAAGCTCGCCGGCAGCGGGCGAGCACCGAATGGACCGGGATCACCGTCGCGCAGATGCTGCAACGCATCGTCGCGCTGATGCCGCTTGCAGTCGCGGTGGTGGATTCCCACCGCGACGTCGTCTACCTCAACGACCGGGCCAGGGAACTGGGCCTGGTGCGCGACCGGCAACTTGACGACCAGGCGTGGGAGGCGGCCCAGCAGGCGCTGAGCGGGGTCGACGCCGAATTCGACCTGCGGCCGGCCAAACGGGCGGCGGGCCGGTCCGGGCTCTCGGTGCACGGGCAGGCCCGGCTGCTCAGCGAAGAGGACCGCCGGTTCGCCGTGGTGTTCGCCCACGACCAGTCCGACTATGCGCGCATGGAGGCGACCAGGCGTGACTTCGTGGCCAACGTCAGCCACGAGCTGAAGACCCCGGTTGGCGCCATGGCCCTGCTCGCCGAGGCCCTGTTGGCGTCCGCCGACGATCCCGAAACCGTTCGCCGCTTTGCCGAGAAGGTGCTCGTCGAGGCCAACCGGCTGGGGGACATGGTCGCCGAGCTGATCGAGCTGTCCCGGCTGCAGGGCGCGGAGCGGTTGCCCAACGTCACCGAGGTGGACGTGGATACCGTTGTGTCCGAGGCGATTTCACGCCACAAGGTGGCCGCCGACAACGCGCATATCGAGATTCGCACCGATGCGCCCAGCGGCTTGCGGGTGCTGGGCGACGAAACGCTTCTGGTCACCGCGCTGGCCAACCTGGTGTCCAACGCGATCGCCTATTCGCCACCCGGTTCGCCGGTCTCGATCAGCCGCCGGCGCCGCGGCGACAACATCGAGATCGCCGTCACCGACCGTGGCATCGGGATCGCTTTGGAAGACCAGGAGCGGGTCTTCGAGCGGTTTTTCCGGGGGGACAAGGCACGCTCGCGCGCTACTGGCGGCAGCGGGCTGGGCCTGGCCATCGTCAAACATGTCGCGGCCAACCACAACGGCAGCATCGGCGTGTGGAGCAAGCCGGGGACCGGATCGACATTCACGCTGTCGATTCCGGCCTACACGGACAATGACGAACAACCCGAGCAACCGCAGGGTCGCGAAGTGCGGCCCAACAGGTCACAACGAGAGGAAGAACTAAGTCGATGACCCGCGCTTACGACGATGCAGAGCATCGCGATGACAAGGAGTGGCGCGCATGACCAGTGTGCTGATTGTGGAAGACGAGGAGTCGCTGGCCGATCCGCTGGCATTCCTGTTGCGCAAGGAGGGCTTCGAGGCCACGGTCGTCACCGATGGACAAGCCGCGCTGGCCGAGTTCGATCGTGGGGGCGCCGACATCGTGCTGCTCGATCTGATGCTGCCGGGCATGTCGGGGACCGATGTGTGCAAGCAGCTGCGCGCTCGCTCGAGCGTGCCGGTGATCATGGTGACCGCGCGGGACAGCGAGATCGACAAGGTCGTCGGGTTAGAGCTGGGCGCCGATGACTATGTGACCAAGCCGTATTCCGCGCGCGAGCTGATCGCCCGGATCCGCGCGGTGCTCCGCCGCGGCGGTGACGACGATTCCGAAATCAGCGACGGTGTGCTCGAGTCCGGACCGGTACGGATGGACGTCGAGCGGCACGTCGTCTCCGTCAACGGCGACACGATCACGTTGCCGCTCAAGGAGTTTGACTTGCTGGAGTACCTGATGCGCAACAGCGGTCGGGTGCTGACGCGCGGACAGTTGATCGACCGGGTGTGGGGCGCCGATTACGTCGGCGACACCAAGACGCTCGACGTCCACGTCAAGCGGTTGCGGTCCAAGATCGAAGCCGACCCGGCCAACCCGGTCCACCTGGTGACCGTGCGAGGGCTGGGCTACAAGCTCGAGGGCTAGCTTTTCGGCTCGAAATGCGGGTGGTCGTTTCGGCGCTCCCCGGTAATTCAGTCGGCACCGAGCCGTCAGAGCGCACGAAATGATGAGCGCGTTGATGGGTGGAAGCGCCGATTATCGCGCGGCCCTGGCGCCTTCGCGACGGCCCTTCTCTTTCGCGTGGGTGGAGCAGCAATGCGCCATGTCGCAATGGAACCGGTCACTGCATTCATGCGAACAATAGATTGACGCGGCCGGAAGCCAGCCCGGATCGGACAGGTCGCGCCGTCGGTCGTTTGGATCGAAGGTGTGGCCGCAATGTACGCAGGTCTTGACCTTGGTCTTGGTGGCCATATCGGTCAGGGTACGCGCCGCGGCCCCAAATCGGTGCCGGTTTCAGATCGACGAGACGCGCCTATTATGCAATTCCACGCAAAGGTCTTTGCGTCAGCGAATTACTTTTTGAAACTAACTCAGTCGTCGTCCGTTGCCGCCTGCGCCGCAGTTCGGCACGACCGGCGCGGTCATCTCAATGAAATCGACGGCGCAACAGGTTAATAGGCGGTAAATCGGCGCCTCGTAGCGAATTAGCCTGCAGGGCAGAACGTTTCCATGTCGCGACGCAAGCTGCCGTTCCGAGGGTCTTTCGCCTTGCAATGCGGTTGTGCTGTGCACACGCGAGTGACAAACCCCGGTGCCGCGTCAAACGGATCAGGTGGGGTACGACGAGCGGCGCGGTCACGGCCCGGGCGGTGACGTGGTTGCGACACGGCGGCCCACCGCAGGAATTAATTCGGCAGCGATGGCGTTTGGGGTAGCCGTGGCGCACGCGACGAAATGCTCGAACGGATGAAGTCCCTTAGCATCGGCCCATCGGGCAATCGTGGTCGGGGGGAACGGTGTTGACGCTGCTCAAGCGGGGATGGGTCGCGCTCGTCGTGGTCGTGGCAGCGGTGATCGGAGGCGTTGCGGTGGACCGCCTCAACGGTGTCTTCCCGGGGCCCGGC
>NZ_LZSZ01000146.1:0-591 GCF_001665645.1 Mycobacterium sp. 852002-30065_SCH5024008
ATGCGATCGTCGGCAGCGTCAGATGTGTATAAGAGACACGTTCGCCGGGGCGTCGGGGGCGCGGATGTATCGGACCGGGGATTTGGTGTCGTGGGGTGTTGATGGGCAGTTGCGCTATGTGGGGCGTGCTGATGAGCAGGTCAAGATCCGCGGGTATCGCATCGAACTCGGTGAAATCCAAACCACACTAGCCAGCTTGGACGGGGTGGACCAGGCGGTGGTGATCGCCCGCGAGGACCACTCCGGGGATAAGCGGCTGGTCGGCTATGTCACCGAATCGGGTTCGGGGACAGTGGATCCGGACGCCATCCGCACGCAGTTAGCGGATCGGCTGCCGGGCTATATGGTGCCGGCCGCGATCGTGGTGCTCGAGACGCTACCCCTGACGGTCAACGGCAAACTCGACACCCGCGCCCTGCCCGCCCCCGACTACACCGGCGTTCGATACCGCGCACCGGGCAGTCTTCTCGAGGAGGTGCTGGCCGGCATTTATGCCCAAGTGTTGGGTGTGGACCGCGTCGGGGTCGACGACTCGTTCTTCGAGTTGGGTGGGGATTCGTTGTCGGCGATGCGGCTGATCGCGGCGGTCAA
>NZ_LZSZ01000147.1:0-1524 GCF_001665645.1 Mycobacterium sp. 852002-30065_SCH5024008
GGCACCGGGCAGAGCGCCCGCGGCGGCCGGCAGGGCACCGGCGGCACCCGGGAGTGCACCCGCGGCGCCCGGCAGGGCACCGGCGGCACCGGGGAGTGCACCCGCGGCGCCGTGCTGCATGCCCTGCGTGATCGCCGGCATCACCAAGCCCTTGAGCAGGTCGATGGCCTGACCGGCGCCGAGCTGGTTGGCCGCCTGCATCACGTCGTTGACCAGGCCGCCGCCGCCACTGCTGCCGCTGCCCCCGCCGAGGCCGGTGCCACCGCCACCGAGCGGTGAACCGCTGCCGAAGGACGACGGATCGCCGAGGATCGGGTAGGTGCCGTCGGCGCCCGGATCCAAACTGGCCGGAGCGGTGATCGGCACTTCACCCGCGGCCGTCGGGGCGCCCAGGCCAGGCACCCCGGCCGGGCTGGTCAGCCCGGGGTTGGAAAGCGCCGGGTTGAGCCCCGCGCCCGGGGTCGCCACTCCGGCGCCCGGGGTGGTCGGCAGCGCGCCGGGCGCGGTGAGTCCCGGCGTCGTGGGCGTCAGGCCCGGGCTCGCCAGACCTGGGCTCGTCAGACCTGGGCTTGCCAGACCTGGGCTCGTCAAGCCGGGGCTGGTCAGACCCGGGCTCGTCAAGCCGGGGCTGGTCAAGCTCGGACTGGTGAGTCCTGGCGTCCCGAGCCCTGGAGTGCCCAGGCCGGGACTGGTCAGGCCGGGAGTGCTGGCGGCGGTGCCCCCGTTCAGCGCGGGCACCGGGGGCAGGTTGATCCCGAATTGCGACAGCCCCTGCGACAGCGCTCCCATCAGCTCGCCGGGCAGGTCGGTCATCACGGCGGCCTGCTTGAAGTCGTGGTGCTCGGGCTGCTTGCTGCCGGCCGTCGATTCGTAGACAAGGAAGTACGCGCAAGGACTCGCCACTGCCACGGCGGCGACCGCGCTCATGGCTGTCGAAAGCTTGCGTCGGCGTCGGTTCGGCACGGAAGTCTCCTCAATCTGGACAACTCAATCTTCAACTGTGTTGTTTCGGTGCGGCCTGCCGACCAAGCTGGCGAGAACCACACAGAGTCGATGGTACGAGTGAGATTCCTGTGACTAGAGTGGTGATATTGAATCGTGAGGTAATTGCGACCCCGACTGTGATCGCCCCGCTGAGGGGTCCCGCGGGTGCCGTCATTGGGCCGAAGGCGGACTCCCTGGCCTCGCCAGATGGGTTAGGCCCACGCGGTCGGATACCCTAAGCAACCGATGACCGCTCGTTTCGATCTCCTCGTCGTCGGCTCTGGATTCTTCGGCCTGACCATTGCCGAGCGCGTAGCCACCCAACTCGGGAAGCGCGTGCTCGTCGTGGAACGCCGCCCGCACATCGGTGGCAACGCCTATTCCGAGGCCGAGCCGCAGACGGGCATCGAGGTCCACAAGTATGGCGCCCACCTGTTCCACACCTCTAATAAGAGGGTCTGGGACTACGTGCGGCAGTTCACCGACTTCACCGACTACCGGCACCGGGTGTTCGCGATGCACAACGGGCAGGCCTACCAG
>NZ_LZSZ01000148.1:0-62376 GCF_001665645.1 Mycobacterium sp. 852002-30065_SCH5024008
CCCCCTGGAACCTGGATGGCCGCCCCGCCCGCCGCGCCGTGGGCGCCGCCCACACCACCCAAGCGCAGGCTGGGGCTGGTCATCGGCGCTCTCGCGCTCGTCGTCGCGGTCATCGCCGGCACCGGGGTGTGGCTGGCGGTCGATAAGTCTGGGGCCACGCAGCCCGACGCCTCCCCAACGACGACCACCGCCGCTCCCTCCACCACTAGCACAGTGACCAGCAGCGCCGCCCCGACAATGGCTCCCGCACAACTGGATTCGCTCCTGCTCCCGGTCGACCAGATCAACACGCTGGTCGGCACCACCGGGATCATCGTCGACCACAACACGACCGAGATGACCGACCCCGGCCCGGGCAACACGCTGTCGGACGACAAGTGCCTGGGAGCGCTGATCGGTTTCCAAACCCGGACGTACAAAAGCAGCGGCTACACCGCGATGCTCGCCCAGCTGATGAAGAAGCCGCAAAGCAATCCGGCCTACGTCGTGGCCCAGGGTGCGGTGATCTTCGCGTCCGCCGATCAGGCCCGGGGATTCGTGAACAACCAATGGGCGCACTGGCGGGACTGCGGCGGGAAAACCGTGACCCAGCCCAGCGACAAGGCCCCGTTTGAATGGACCTTCGGGCAGATCAGCGGAAATCCGCCGAATATCGCCCTACAGCACACGTTGGCCAACAGCCCGGTGGTGTGCCAGCACGTCCTGGAGGCGGTGTCCAATGTGGTCCTCGACGTCAACCTCTGCGCACCCGGAACCATCAACGAAGCCAGGCTGATCGCCAACCAGATGGCGACCAAGATCCCCGGCTGACGGCCGCTCAGGCGGTGGCTTTGCGCCGCCGGTTCGACCGCCGCGGCGGGGCCGCGCGGCCGATGACCTCGGCGAGGAACTTGCCGGTGTAGCTTTCGGGCACCGCGGCGATGTCCTCCGGAGTGCCTTCCGCGACAACGGTTCCGCCCTCGGCGCCACCCTCGGGCCCCATGTCGACGATCCAGTCCGACGTCTTGATGACGTCCAGGTTGTGCTCGATGACAATGACGGTGTTGCCCTTGTCCACCAGCCCGTTGATGACGGTGAGCAGCTTGCGGATGTCGTCGAAATGCAGCCCGGTGGTGGGCTCGTCGAGGATGTAGACGGTCCGCCCCGTCGAGCGCTTCTGCAGTTCGGCGGCCAGCTTGACGCGCTGAGCCTCGCCACCGGACAACGTCGGGGCGGGCTGGCCCAGCCGGACGTAGCCCAGGCCGACGTCGACGAGCGTGCGCAGGTAGCGGTGGATGCCGGTGATCGGCTCGAAGAACTCCGCCGCCTCCTCGATCGACATGTCCAGCACCTCGGAGATGGTCTTGCCCTTGTAGTGCACTTCCAGGGTTTCGCGGTTGTAGCGCGCACCGTGGCAGACCTCGCAGGGGACGTACACGTCGGGCAGGAAGTTCATCTCGATCTTGATGGTGCCGTCGCCGGTGCACGCCTCGCAGCGGCCGCCCTTGACGTTGAACGAGAACCGGCCCGGTTGGTAGCCACGAACTTTGGCCTCCGTGGTGGCCGCGAACAGGGTCCGGATCTTGTCGAACACGCCGGTGTAGGTGGCCGGGTTGGACCGCGGCGTGCGACCGATCGGCGACTGGTCGACCCGCACCAGCTTGTCCAGGTGGTCCAGGCCCGTCACCCGGGTGTGCCGGCCCGGGACCAGCCGGGCACCGTTGAGCCGGTTGGCCAGCACCGTGGCCAGGATGTCGTTGACCAGCGTCGACTTCCCGGAGCCGGACACGCCGGTCACCGAGGTGAGCACGCCGAGCGGGAACGAGACGTCGATGCCGCGCAGGTTGTGCTCGCGCGCGCCCACGACGGTGAGCTGACGCTTGCGCTCGACGGGACGCCGGATCGCCGGCATCTCGATGGCTTCCTTGCCCGACAGGAAGGCGCCGGTGATCGAGTCCTTGTTCGCCAGCAGCTCGGCGTATGTCCCGCTGTGCACGATCTCGCCGCCGTGCTCACCGGCCCGGGGACCGATGTCGACGATCCAGTCGGCGTGCGCGATGGTGTCCTCGTCGTGCTCGACGACGATCAGCGTGTTGCCCAAATCCCTTAGCCGCGTGAGGGTTTCGATGAGGCGACGATTGTCACGCTGATGCAGCCCGATCGACGGCTCGTCGAGCACGTAGAGCACGCCCACCAGGCCGGACCCGATCTGGGTGGCCAGCCGGATGCGTTGCGCCTCACCGCCGGACAGCGTGGCCGCCGCGCGCGACAGCGACAGGTAGTCCAGTCCCACGTCGAGCAGAAAGCCGAGCCGCGACTGGATTTCCTTGAGCACCTGCCCGGCGATCGCCTGCTCGCGGTGACCCAGGGTGAGCGCGTTGAGGAAGTCCGCGCAGTCCGAGATCGACAGCTCGGAGACCTCGGCGATGGACTTGGCGCCCCGGTCTCCCGCGGCGGCCAGCGTGACCGCCAGGATCTCCGGCTTGAGCCGGGTGCCCTCGCACTCCGGGCAGGGCACGTCACGCATGAAGCCCTCGTAGCGTTCCTTCATTTGCTCGGATTCGGTCTGGGCCATCTTGCGCTGCAGGAACGCCAGCACACCCTCGAAATCGGCGTAGTACGAACGGGTTCGGCCGTACCGGTTGCGGTAGCGCACGTGCACCTGATGGTCGGAGCCCTCGAGAATGGCCTTGCGCGCCTTGGCCGGCAGCTTGCGCCACGGCGTGTCGACGTCGAAGCCCATCTCGTCGCCGAGGCCGGCCATCATCCGGGTGAAGTACTCCGCGGTGTGGCCCGTCGACCACGGGGCGACCGCACCCTCGGCCAGCGTGCGTTCGGGATCGGGCACCACCAGGTCGGGGTCGACCTCCTTGCGGATCCCCAGGCCGGTGCACTCGGGGCAGGCGCCGTAGGGCGAGTTGAACGAGAACGATCGCGGCTCCAGATCGTCGACCGCCAGCGCGTGCCCGTTGGGACACGCCAGCTTCTCGGAGAAGCGCTGCTCGCGGTTGTGGGCGTCGTGTTCGTGGTCGACGAACTCCAGCACCACGATGCCGTCGGCCAGGTTCAGCGCGGTCTCCACGGAATCGGTTAGCCGCTGCTTGGCGCTGGCCTTGACGGTGAGGCGGTCCACCACCACCTCGATGTCGTGCTTTTCCTGCTTCTTCAGCTTGGGCGGATCGGTCAGCGAGTGCACCACACCGTCGACCCGGACCCGGCTGTAACCCTGGGCGTTCAGCTTCTCGAACAGGTCGGCGAACTCGCCCTTGCGCGTGCGCACCACCGGGGCCAGCACCAGGAAGCGGGTGCCTTCCGGCATCACCAGCACCTGGTCGACGATTTGCTGGGGCGTCTGGCGGGCGATCCGCGCGCCGCAGACCGGGCAGTGCGGCGTGCCGGCGCGCGCGTAGAGCAGCCGCAGGTAGTCGTAGACCTCGGTGATCGTCCCGACGGTCGATCTCGGGTTGCGGTTGGTCGACTTCTGGTCGATGGACACCGCCGGGGACAGGCCCTCGATGAAGTCGACGTCCGGTTTGTCCATCTGGCCCAGGAACTGGCGGGCATAGGCGGACAGCGACTCGACGTACCGGCGCTGGCCCTCGGCGAAAATCGTGTCGAACGCGAGCGACGATTTGCCGGAGCCCGACAGCCCGGTGAAGACGATCAGCGCGTCGCGCGGTAGGTCGAGGTCGACGCCCCGCAGGTTGTGTTCGCGGGCGCCCTTGACGATCAGGCGGTCAGCCACGCTGTCCTCTCTCAGTGGATCTTTTACGTACTGCAGCCGGTAATGCGCACGGCGCATTCCATGCTATGTGCCCGTACCGACAAGAAACGTTTGACCAGTAACGTGGCCGCTATGACTGCCCCCGACGAGGTGAGCGACAACTACATCGGACACGTCGACCCTGGTACTGCGGCCCGCCGGACCCTACCCGGCGCCACGATCCTAAAGGCGTCGGTGGGTCCTATGGACAACAATGCGTATCTGGTGACGTGTTCCGCGACCGGGGAGACGTTGCTGATCGACGCCGCCAACGACGCGGACGTCCTGATCGGTCTGATCCGGCAGAACGCACCGAAGGTGTCGCTGATCGTGACCAGCCATCAGCACTTCGACCACTGGCAGGCGCTGGAGGCCGTAGCCGCCGCCACCGGGGCGCCGACCGCCGCCAACGAGATCGACGCCGAGGCGTTGCCGGTCAAACCGGACCGTTTGCTGGCAGGCGGCGACACCGTGCAGATCGGCGAGCTGCAATTCAAGGTCATCCACCTGCGCGGGCACACGCCCGGCTCGATCGCGCTCGCCCTCGACGGGCCCGCCACGGGCGGGGTCACCCAGCTGTTCACCGGCGACTGCCTGTTCCCGGGCGGCGTCGGCAAGACATGGCAGCCGGGCGATTTCGCGCAGCTACTGGACGACGTCACCACCCGGGTGTTCGACGTGTACGACGACGCCACCGTCATCTACCCCGGCCACGGCGACGACACGGTGCTCGGCGCCGAACGCCCTCACCTGGGCGAATGGCGCGAACGAGGCTGGTGAGGCCCTGCGCTAGGACGTGGTGTGGACGATCAGCACGTCCACCTTGGCGCGTCGCGACACGTTGGCCGGCACGGATCCGAGCAGCCGGCCCGCGATCGTGCTCAGGCCGACGTTTCCGACGACCAGCAGGTCGGCCTTCTCGTCCTCGGCCAGCTTGACCAGCGCGTCGACCGGGGCGCCTTCGATCGGACGCTCCTCGACGTTCTTGGCCCCGGCCTTGTGCGCCCGCTCCTTGGCGTCCTGCAGGATCGCGTAGATCGGCGCGGTGCCGGACACCTTGTAGCTCTCGTTGCGCAGCGCGTCGGCGGCCCGGCTGTCCTCATGCTGGGGCAGGTACGCCGAAGCGACGATCAGCCTGGCGTCCGGCCCGGCGATCTGCGCCGCCTTGTCCACCGCACGCATTGACGAGTCCGAGCCGTCGGTTCCCACCACCACAGTCTGATAGGCGCCCATTAACCCTCCCAGTTTCGGTTGGTCAGCCAACCCAAGACACTATCGCGTTTGCCCGTTGCAGAGGGAACAGATTAGCGACACCGCGTGGCGCGGCGTGTCGACAATTTGCGGGGCTACGCTGCGCCAGCGGACAATATCGCCGATGGCAAAACAATCAAATGCACGGGCCCGAGGCGGAAAGTGTTGCATAACGCAGCTTTTCGCCGAATGAGAGCGCCCGGGGCGAATGGGCGGGACGCGATTTGTGAGCCGGTCCCGCGATTGCGCTTTACAGTGACAAGCATCATGTCCATGCCCACCGTCGAGCAGCGCGTCGCGGACGGAGTCGAGGAGCCCGCGCCCGCACGTTCGCCCGGGCGGTTGCTCGATCCGTGGGCGATCGCCGTGTTCGCGGCCGTGGTCAGCGGCGCGTGGGCCTGCAGGCCCTCCCTGTGGTTCGACGAAGGGGCGACCATCTCGGCCGCCGGGAGCCGGACGCTGGCGGAGCTGTGGCGGCTGCTGGGCCACATCGACGCCGTGCACGGGCTGTATTACCTGCTGATGCATGGTTGGTTCGCGCTGTTCCCGCCGACGGAGTTCTGGTCGCGAGCGCCCAGCGCCCTGGCGGTGGGCGCCGCCGCCGCGGGCGTCACGGTATTCACCAGGCAGTTCTCGACACGGCCGGCCGCTGTCTGCGCGGGTGTCATGTTCGCCATCCTGCCGCGCACCACCTGGGCGGGCATGGAAGCACGGCCCTACGCCTTCGCGGCCGCCGCGGCGGCCTGGCTGACCGTATTGCTCGTCGTCGCCGCCCGGCGGAACAGACCGCGATTGTGGGTTTGCTACGCGCTGGCCTTGATGCTCTCGATTCTGCTCAATCTGAACATGGTGCTGTTGGTGCCGGTTTACGCCGTAATGGTGTCGCTGTTGGCGCCCGAGAAGGCGCGCAAATCCGCGGTTATCCGGTGGGCCATCAGCTCGGCCGTCGCGGTCGCGGCCATGACGCCGTTCATCGTGTTCGCCCACGCGCAGGTATGGCAGGTCAACTGGATTTACCCGGTCAGCTGGCATTACGCGTTCGACATCATTCTGCGCCAGTATTTCGACCACAGCGTCCCGTTCGCCATCCTGTCCGCCGTTCTCATCGTGGCGGCGGTCGCGGCCCGGCTGGCCGGCGTCCGGCCCCCGGCCGGCGACACGCGTCGGCTCTTGATCGTCTGCTCGGCGTGGCTGGTCATCCCCACCGCGCTCGTGGTCATCTATTCGGCCGTCAGCGAGCCGATCTACTACCCGCGCTACCTGATCTTCACCGCGCCCGCGATGGCCGTCGTCCTGGCCGTTTGCATCGTGACGATCGCCCGCAAACCCTGGCCCATCGCCGGAGTGGTGCTGGCCTGCGCGGTCGCCGCGGTGCCGAACTACCTGTTCGTCCAGCGCTGGCCGTACGCCAAAGAGGGCTGGGACTACAGCCAGGTGGCCGATCTGATCAGCTCCCATGCCGCCCCGGGTGACTGCCTGCTGGTGGACAACACCGTGCCGTGGCGGCCCGGGCCGATCCGCGCCCTGCTGGCCACCCGGCCCGCGGCGTTCCGGTCACTCATCGATGTCGAACGCGGCGCCTACGGGCCGAAGGTGGGGTCGCTGTGGGACGGCCACGTCGCCGTGTGGCTCACGACGGCCAAAATCAACAAATGTCCCGCAATCTGGACAATTACCAATAAAGAACCATCGCTGCCCGACCATCAATCCGGACCGTCATTGCCGCCGGGACCCGCATTCGGGCGCGCCCCGGCTTATCGGTTTCCGAGTTATCTCGGCTTCCGCATTGTCGAACGTTGGCAGTTCCATTACTCGCAGGTGGTGAAGTCCACGCGGTGATTGCCGCTTTGCCGACGGCGTGAACCGCCAATTGTTGGGTGGGTATGCGGAGCTGGCTGGCCGCGCCGCTCCTGGGCGGCAACGTCCAAGGTGTCCGGCACCTCGTCGAACTGGTCGTCGCGGACTAGACCGGCAGCGCCTCGCGCACGCCGCGGGTCGCGCGGTAGGAAACCGCCACACCGGCGGCGCTCAGCGCGGTGAACACCGTGAACAGCCAGTGCGCCGCCATCCCGTCGCCGCCCTTGGCGGTGTTGACCACCACCCCCGCCAAACCGGCGGCGATCGCCGCGGAGATCAGCTGGACGGTGTTGATGGCCGCCGAGGCGGCGCTGCCCTCGGCGGGGTCGTCCACCGAGGCCATCGCGCGCGCCGACAAGTGCGGCCAGGCCATGCCGATCCCGGTCCCGGCCACCAGCAGCGCCACCGCCCACAGCGCGGCCGTCCAGGGGGTCGTGTCGCCGCGTCGTGCGACCGCGGCCAGCGCCAGGCCGGAAGCGGCGACGATAGGCGCCGCCACAATCACCCGCCCGATCATTCGCGGGCTCTCCAACGACGCGCTGACGATCTCGCTGACCGTCCAACCTAGCGCCAGCGCGGCTCCCAGGAAGCCGGCCGCGATCGGGGTCAGATGCGCCAACCGCTGGCCGAACAGCGGTACGTAGGTGTTCACCATCGCGGCGCCCATCAACGCGCCCATGGTCAGGTAGATCCACTTCAACGGCCCGGGACCGAACACGCTGGGCGGCAATATCGCCGCGTGCGTCCGCCAGTCGACGACCACGAACACCCCCACCAGCGCGATGCCGACGGCGAGCAACGCGAACGTCGCCAGCGTGTTGCGCGGAATCTGGGCGACGCTGACCGCCAGCGCGGCAGCACCGATCAGCAGCAGCGACCGCACCGGCACCTTCTTCGACGGCATGGCGGTGCTGGGCTCGACACGGGCCAGCGCGACCGGCACCAACATGGCCATCAGGCCGGTCAGCACCGCCATCGCCACGAAGGCCCAGCGCCACAAGCCGAGCTGCGCGAACAAACCACCCGTCGTGGGGCCGACCACCGTCGCCACACCCCACATCGCCGACACCAGTGCCGAACCACGCGTCCATAGCGCGCGCGGCAGGGCGGAATTGATCACGGCGTATCCGAGGCCGGCCAGCAGCCCACCGGCCACGCCCTGCAGCGCGCGCCCAGCTATCAAAACCTGCATGTTCGGCGCCGCCGCGCAAACCAGGCTGGAGAGACCGAACACGGCGAGTCCGGTCAGGTAGGACGAGCGCGCCCCTGCGCGCAGCAGCATCGGATTGACCATCGCCGCCGCGACCACCGAGCCGACCAGGTACAAGGTCGTCACCCAGGCGTAGAGCCGGCTGCCGCCGATTTCGGCGATGGTGTTGGGCAACAAGCTGGTGGTCAGGAACTCGTTGGTGGCGTAAAGGGCCACTCCGCCGGCCAGCAGGATGGAAGTCCTCAGATACCTGGCTCCCAGCAGCTGATCCCAGCCGCCGGTGACGGTCGCGGTGTCGGTCACCCTTCTACCGTATGGGGTGTCGCGAGAGGGACGATCTGAGATCCACTGCCAGCAAACTCATTTCAGGCCGGCGGCGTCCATCCCCCGCAGTTCCTTCTTCAGGTCGGCGATCTCGTCGCGGAAGCGCGCGGCCAGCTCGAACTGCAAGTCACGCGCGGCGGCCATCATCTGCGCGGTGAGGTCCTTGATCAGGTCGGCCAGTTCGGCACGCGGCATGCTGGTCGTGTCGCGGCCCTCGAACACGCCGGCGCTGACGGCGCGGCCCGGCTCGCCCTGTGCGCGCCGGCCGCGGGAGGAGTTGCGTCCGGAGCCGCCGATCCCCACCGTTTCGGTGTCGTCGGCCTCGCGATAGACCTGGTCGAGGATGTCGGCGATCTTCTTGCGCAGCGGCTGCGGGTCGATGCCATGAGCCTCGTTGTAGGCGACCTGCTTGGCCCGACGGCGTTCGGTCTCGTCGATCGCCTCCTTCATCGAATCCGTGATGGAGTCCGCGTACATGTGCACTTCGCCGGAGACGTTGCGGGCGGCGCGGCCGATCGTCTGGATCAGGCTGCGCGATGACCGCAGGAAGCCCTCCTTGTCGGCGTCCAGGATCGCCACCAACGACACCTCGGGAAGGTCCAGACCCTCCCGGAGCAGGTTGATGCCGACGAGCACGTCGTAGTCGCCCAGCCGCAGCTGGCGCAGCAGTTCCACCCGGCGCAGGGTGTCGACCTCGGAGTGCAGATAGCGCACCCGGATGCCCATTTCCAGGAGGTAATCGGTCAGGTCTTCCGCCATCTTCTTGGTCAGCGTCGTGACCAGCACCCGCTCGTCGGCCTCGGTGCGCTTGCGGATCTCCGCGATCAGGTCGTCGATCTGCCCCTTGGTCGGCTTGACCACCACCTTCGGGTCCACCAGTCCGGTCGGCCGGATCACCTGCTCGACGAACTCGCCGCCTGCCTGGCTGAGTTCGTACGGGCCGGGGGTGGCCGACAGGTACACCGTCTGCCCGATCCGGTCGGCGAACTCCTCCCACGTCAGCGGGCGGTTATCGCACGCCGACGGCAGCCGGAAGCCGTATTCGACCAGGTTGCGCTTGCGGGACATGTCGCCCTCGTACATGCCGCCGATCTGCGGCACCGTGACGTGCGACTCGTCGATGACGAGCAGAAAGTCGTCCGGGAAGTAGTCGAGCAGGGTCGCCGGCGGCGAGCCCGGGCCGCGACCGTCGATGTGCCGCGAGTAGTTCTCGATGCCCGAGCAGAAGCCGACCTGACGCATCATCTCGATGTCGTAGTTGGTGCGCATCCGCAGCCGCTGGGCCTCCAGCAGCTTGCCCTGGCCCTCCAGCTCGGCCAGCCGCGCCGCCAGCTCCTCCTCGATCGTCGAGATCGCGTGGGCCATCCGCTCCGGGCCCGCGACGTAGTGGGTCGCCGGGAAGATCCGCAGCGAGTCGACCTGGCGGATCACGTCGCCGGTCAAAGGGTGCAGGTAGTACAGCGCCTCCACCTCGTCGCCGAAGAACTCGATGCGCACCGCGAGCTCCTCGTAGGACGGGATGATCTCGACGGTGTCGCCGCGCACCCGGAACGAGCCGCGAGTGAAGGACAGGTCGTTGCGGGTGTACTGCACGTCGACCAGCAGCCGCAGCAGCGCGTCGCGGGGCACCTCGGTGCCCACGCTCAGTTCCACGGAGCGGTCCAGATACGACTGCGGTGTGCCCAGGCCGTAGATGCACGACACCGAGGCCACCACGACGACGTCACGCCGCGACAGCAGTGACGACGTCGCGGAATGCCTCAGCCGCTCCACGTCGTCGTTGATCGAGCTGTCCTTCTCGATGTAGGTGTCGGTCTGCGCGATGTACGCCTCTGGCTGGTAATAGTCGTAGTACGACACGAAGTACTCAACGGCGTTGTGCGGCAACATCTCTCGCAGTTCATTGGCCAGCTGGGCGGCCAACGTCTTGTTCGGCGCCATGACCAGCGTGGGCCGCTGCAGCCGCTCGATGAGCCAGGCGGTGGTGGCCGACTTCCCCGTGCCGGTGGCGCCGAGCAGCACCACGTCGCGCTCCCCCGCCCTGATGCGGCGTTCCAGCTCGTCGATGGCGGCCGGCTGATCGCCGGCGGGCGCGTGCGGGCTGACCACCTCGAAGTGGCCGCCGACGCGCACGACCTCGTCGACCGCGCGGTATTCCGAATGGGCGAGTACCGGATGTTCCGTGGCGAAAGCCATGCCACCAGGGTAGAACCGTCCACCGACAAGAGCAGATCGCTTATAGCGGATTTCCGTAGCGGCGGGGCACACGCCGCGCGCCGCTACCCCGCCGGACGGGTCCAGGTCCGGGTGACGGGGTCGCACTGCAGCAGGTAGCCGTCGTTCGAGGTGCTCATGGCGAACACCGAAGTGCCCGGTCGGTCGCAGGAGCTGCCGGAAGCATGCACGCCCATCGTGATCGGGGCCTTGGCCCAGCTGTTGCCCTCGCAGACGATCTGCTCGCTGTTGGTGGGGTCGTAGGCCAGCTTGCCGATGTCGCTGCACAGCCCGCCGAGCACGGGCGGTGCCGGGGCCGATGCCGCCGTCGAGGTGCTGACCGCCTGGGCGGGGTCGCTCAGGTTCACGCCGGCCGGCACGTCGCCGACCCGGGTCGCTACCACGGGCACCCGCACCACCGCGCCCTGCGCGCCGCATTCGTTGCTGAGCACGGTCTCGGTCACCGTGCCGCGCAGGGTGCCGTCGGCCTGGGGCGCCAGCGACCAGGCGAGGGTCTCCTGCTGAGTGGCCCTGACCTGGCTGTTCGGTTGGGTGCAGCCCAGCCGGTCCTGTTGGGGGGCGCCCTGCCAATAGCCGCCGACAAAGTGCAGCGTGTCCGTCTTGCCCCCGTCGGCGGTTTGGTGGGTGGCGTTGTCCAGCCGGGTCCCGGTGGCCGCACATCCGTTGGTGGTGCACGCCGAACGGAAAGCCCACCAGCCGGTGGCGGGGCCGTCGTGGCGGATCGCGACGCCGTTGGTGGTCCGCTTGCTCTGGTCGTAGTTCAGCTTGTAGCTCCCGTTGAGCACCGGTCCGCCGGACCTGCCCGGCGCGGCGCTTGGCGCGGGGACGGACGGCTTCGACGCGAGGGCCGGGTTGCCCGGCGGGGTGTCCGGCTCGAACGAGTACAGCACCGACCAGGTGGCCGCCACGGCGATCAGCATTGCGCACACCAACCCGACCGCCCACCGCGTCCGCGAGGAGAGCCGGTGGTTCATCGCCGCGGCGACGGCGCGCGGGCCGCGCTGAGGAGCCGTCAACGCCGCGGTTCGGGGCTGGGCTCCCGGGCCGGCGTGGGCGACACCGTCGGATCCCTCACTGACGGCGGCGGCAAACGCGCGGCACCGCTCGAACCTGTCCCCGGGTTGCTTGGCCAAGGCCTGGTGGAACACCTCATCGAGATGCGCCAGCTCCGGACGGTAATCGCTGAGCCGGGGCGGATCCTCGTGCAGGTGCTGGCTGATCACCGCGATCGGATTCGAGTGCTGAAACGGCGGGGTGCCGGTTAGCAGATGGAAAGCCGTTGCAGCCAAAGCATATTGGTCCGACCGCCCGTCGATGTTGGCTCCTGTCAACTGTTCCGGCGCGGCGTAGGCCACCGTCCCCACGGCGACGTTGGTCTCGGTGATTCCGCTGATGTCGCCCAGGTGACGTGCGACACCGAAGTCCGCCAACAGAATTCGGCGTTCGCCGTCTTCCGGATGGGTGAGCAGGATGTTGGCCGGTTTGACGTCGCGGTGCAGCAGCCCGCGGTCGTGGGCGTAGTCGAGGGCGCCCGCGACGGCTTGGACAATGGCGCACACCACTTGGATCGGCATCCCGTCCTGGTAGCGCTCTTTCACCAGCCGGGAGGCGTCGGTGCCCTCGACGTAGTCCATGGAAATCCAAAGGTGGCCGTTGAATTCGCCGCGGTCATGCACGCCGACGATGTGGGGATGCCACAGCGTCGCGGCGAGATCGGCCTCGCGGTTGAACCTTTCGCGGAATTCGGGATCGGCCGTGACCGCCTCCGCCAGCACCTTGATCACGTCGCGGCGCGGCAACCGGGGGTGCAGGGCCAGATACACCTCGGCCATGCCCCCGGCGCCCAGCTGCCGCAGAATCGTGTAGCCCGCGAACGGCGCCCCGCCGGTTATCGACGGGCGGGACCCGTCGATCTGCCGCGCGGCCTCGGGCTCGGCGCCCGGGCTCGAGCTGACCGGGGGAACACGGCGGAACAGATGGGCGATCGTCACCGCGGGCAGCGAGTGAAAGCCCGCGCGCACCGCCGCACCGGCCTGACGTGGGTTGCTCAGCAGCCGGCGCCCGGCGCCGATGCGCCGGGTAGTCCCCTTGTGTTCATCCATCTATCCCCTCGTCCCTCTCCGCTGCCCCGGCCTCTGACGCGGCGCACCTCCCTGGGCACCTGCATCACGATTCGGGCTGGCGTCGCCTCGGCGCTGCGGGCCTGCACCACGGTGTGCCCGGCGCGCCCCGAAACTCCCCCTACGTTCAGATCATGCCGGATCCCGGTGGGGGGTTCGCCTCGGCAAGCTATGAAACGGTTATGAGTGGCCGAACCGAAACATAGCGAAATCACAGGCGATCCCAATAGAGACCACTCACCGGACGCACCGATACTTGAGTAGTGACTCGACCCGCCCCGCCCATCCTGACGATTCGGCACGACGGGTCCCAACGATCCTTCGCGGCCGGCCACGAGGTCGTCATCGGCCGCGACACCCAGGCCGACGTGCGCATCGCCGATCCACGGATCTCGCGGGCCCACCTGATCCTGCGTTTCGACCAAGGCCGCTGGCTGGCAATAGACAACGGGTCGCTGAACGGCACCTATCTCAACGGCTACCGGATGCCGGTCATCGACATCCACGACGGCCAGAGCATTCACGTCGGCAATCCGCGGGGACCGCGGCTGACCTTCGCCATCGGACCGCAGCAGGGCTACACCGACCGGCCGGGCAGGTCGCGGCCGAGCCCGGAGGCCGGGCCGCCGACGCTGGCCTGGTCGGCGCTTCCCGAGCAAACGAATCCGGTCAGGAATCCGGGGCGGGGCGAAGCCAACGCGGCGCCGGCGCGGCCGGTGCCGCCCAGGCCGTCGGTGGGGCCGCCGAATTCGCCGCCCCGCCAGCCGGTTTCGCCACCCCGTCAGGTGCCGAACAGGCCAGTGCCCGCGCCCGGCGTCCGCGGTACACCGCTCGACGAGCGCACCGTCGTGCACGCCGCGGCACCCCAGCCGGTCGCGACGCCGCCCGCCGAACTCACCGTGGTCGACGCCAAGACGGCCGACGTGTCGAACCTCGCAACGCGGTTTGTGAAGCTGCTCTCACCGCGCTCGTCGGCCGCCGCGGGCACCCCGGGCGCCATGACGATCGGCCGGGCCCCGGAGAACGACATCGTGGTCTCCGACGTGCTGGCCTCACGCCAGCATGCGACGTTGGTGCAGACGCCGCTCGGCACCGAAATCCGGGACAACAGCATCAACGGAACCTTCGTCAACGGCACCCGGGTCGGGTCGGCGATCCTGTCCGATGACGACGTCGTCACCATCGGCAACGTCGACCTCGTTTTCCGCGACGGCAGCACCCTGACCCCACGCAGCGAGGCCGCGACGCGCACCGGCGGTCTCGAGGTGCGCAACGTCAAGTACGTCGTCGACAACGGCAAACAACTGCTGGACGACATCTCGCTGATCGCGCGCCCCGGCACGCTGACCGCCGTCATCGGCGGATCGGGCGCCGGCAAGAGCACCCTGGCCAGGCTCATCGCCGGCTACACCACCCCCAGCTCCGGCTCGGTTACGTTCGAGGGCCACGACATTCACACCGAGTACGCATCGTTGCGCAGCCGCATCGGCATGGTCCCGCAGGACGACGTGGTGCACCGGCAGCTGACGATCAACCAGGCGCTCGGCTACGCCGCCGAACTGCGCCTACCGCCCGACACCAGCAAATCCGACCGGGCGAAGATCGTCGCTCAGGTCCTCGAAGAGCTCGACCTGACCAAACACGCCGACACCCGGGTGGACAAGCTGTCCGGCGGTCAGCGTAAGCGCGCCTCGGTGGCGCTCGAGTTGCTCACCGGCCCGTCGCTGTTGATCCTCGACGAGCCGACTTCCGGCCTCGACCCGGCGCTCGATCACCAGGTCATGATGATGCTGCGGCAGCTGGCCGACGCCGGTCGGGTGGTGATCGTGGTGACGCACATGCTGTCCTACCTGGAGACCTGCGACCAGCTGCTGTTGGTGGCCCCCGGCGGCAAGACGGCCTATTGCGGCCCGCCGGACCAGATCGGCGAGGCCATGGGAACCACCAACTGGGCGAAGATCTTCACGAAGGTGGGCGCCGACCCCGAAGAGGCCAACCGGCGCTTCGTGGAGCAACGTGACGCCGAGAAGCGGCCGCAGAAACTGTTGCCGGACAAGGCCGATGAGCTTGGGGCCCTGGGCGAACCGGTGCATACCAGTGTGCGGCGCCAGATTTCGACGGTCGCCCGCCGACAGATCCGCCTGGTGGTCGCCGACCGGGCGTACTTCATCTTCCTGGCGCTGTTGCCGTTCATCCTGGGCTCGCTGTCCCTGACCGTTCCCGGCAGCAACGGATTCCATCTGCCCGGCGCGAACGCCGGGACGCCCGACGAAGCGGCGCAGATCCTGGCCCTGCTGATGCCGGCCGCGGCGTTCATGGGCACCGCGCTGACCATCCGCGACCTGGTCGGCGAACGCCCGATCTTCCAGCGGGAGCAAGCGGTCGGGCTGTCGACCACGGCCTATCTGCTCGCGAAGACCGCCGTGTACTGCGGGTTCGCGGTCCTGCAGTCGGCGATCACCACCGCGATCGTGGTGATCGGCAAGAGCGCTCCGACGCGCGGCGGCGTCCTGCTCGGCCATTCGACCATCGGGGCGACGGTCGAACTGTTCGCCACCGTCGCCGCGACCTGTGTGGCCTCGGCGATTCTCGGCCTGGCGATTTCGTCGCTGGTCCGCTCCAGCGAGCAGATCATGCCGCTGTTCGTGGTGACGGTGATGGCCCAACTGGTGCTGTGCGGCGGCATGGTCCCCGTGACCGGCCGGCTCGGGCTGGACCAGCTGTCCTTCGGGATGCCCGCGCGGTGGGGCTACGCCGCGGCGGCGTCGACGGTCGACCTGCGGCACCTGGTGCCCGATTCGCTGCTCTCCCAGGACCGGTTCTGGCAGCACACGTCGAAGGTCTGGCTGCTCGACATGGGCATGCTCGCGGCGTTGTCGCTGTTCTATGCCGGTTTCGTGCGGTGGAGAATCCGGCTTCGACGTTAGAGTTGCATCATCCATCCGCCGAAGCACGAGACGTTCGACCTCATCGCCCGCACCAACACCGATCCCAAGGGAATCGTGCGGGCCGTGGATGACTATGCGGTGCATCCGTGGGGCCTCTACGTGGCCCGGCCCACCCCCGGCCGCGCCCAGTTCCACTACCTCGAGTCGTGGCTGCTGCCGTCGCTCGGCTTGCGCGCCACGGTCTTTCACTTCAACCCGGGCCATGAACGCGACCACGACTATTACCTCGATGTCGGTGAGTACACGCCCGGCCCCGACGTCTGGCGTTCCGAAGATCACTACCTAGACATCGAGGTCCGCACCGGCGACGGCGCTGACCTGACCGACGTCGACGAGTTGCTGGATGCCGTCCGGCACGGCTTGCTGACCCCGGACGACGCCGAGCGGGCGGTGCAGCGCGCCGTGAACGCCGTGGCGGGGTTGGCCCGCAACGGTTATGACCTGTCCCGCTGGCTGGCCGGCCACGGGATGGAACTCACCTGGCGCGAGAGGTAGGGGCGGGCCGTCCAACCGAACCAAGGCCTAACGGCCCTAGCGTGGGCGCGCCGACGGCCCTAATTTCGGCAGTGCCAGCCGACAAACGCCGACGTCCGGCGAACGGATCTGAGGAAGCCGTGGCGTTTTTCCAAGTGATAGCAGTCGATCTCGACGGCACATTGACATTGGACGGCCAGCTGTCACCCCAAACGCTGGACGCCATCTCCGGTGCTCGGCGCAAAGGATTGACCGTCGTCCTGGTCACCGGCCGCATCCGAACTGAACTGCAGGCGGAATTCCCTCACATCGCGGACCACTTCGACGCGCTGGTGCTGGAAAACGGTGCCGTGATGGTGATCAAGGGACGCACGTCGAGGTTGGCCGAGCCGGTGGACAGCAGCCTCGACGACGCGCTCGGCGAACGACGGGTGCCGTCCCGCCGGGGCGAGGTCATGGTCGCCACCGACGGTGAGCATGCCTCGACCGTCGTGGAGGTGATCGGCGAACTGGAACTGGACTGCCAGGTCATCCGGAACCGGTCCGCACTGATGGTGCTGCCGGCGGGTGTCACCAAAGGCACCGGGCTACGCGCGGTCCTGACCGGACTGAACATGTCACCGCACAACACTGTCGCTATCGGCGATGCGGAGAACGACTTGTCGCTATTCGGCATCGCGGAAATCGGCGCCGCGGTGGCCAACGCCATTTCGTCCGTGCGCCGGCGGGCCGATCTCGTGCTTGCCGAACCGGACGGCGCCGGCGTCGGCGAGCTGCTGACCGGGCCGTACATCAGTGGGGCGCAACGCTGGTGCCCGCCGCGACGATGGGTCGACATCGGCACCTTCGACGACCACACCCCCACCCGGGTGCCGGGGAGCCAGGGCCGCATCCTCGTGACCGGCTCTACCGGCTCGGGGAAAAGCTACCTCGTCGGCCTGCTGGCGGAGCGATGGATTTCGGCCGGCTACTGCGTCCTGGTCATCGATCCCGAAGGCGACCACGCGCAACTACGGGAACTCAACGGGGTCGAGGTGATCGATGGCCGCAACCACCTTCCCGAACCCACCGAATTGGTCAACAGCCTCAACCCGCATTCCAGTGTGGTGGTGGACATGTCCGGGATCGCCGAGCCCGCCAAGGCCGAGTACTTGCACCTACTGCGATCAACCGCGGAGGCGCACCGTGAAGAACACGGATTCCCGCACTGGGTGATCTACGACGAGGCACAACTCCTCGGCACCAACGAGGAAGCACGCTGGGCACGACGCGGCGGCTATGTGTTGTCGTCGTTCGCCCCCGCCGCACTCCCCGCCCAGGAGATCGACAACAGCGACGTTGTGCTGACCCTCACCGCCAGTGGCGACGCCCCTGCCCTGACCGCGGTGCGACGGGCCACGGTCAGCTTCGGCGGCGGGCCGCCTCGCGCATTCACCATCGCTGACCGCCAGACCGGCCACGTGCGGCACCGCCACAAATATGCCGATGTCCGGCTTCCGGATGAACGCCGGTTCTACTTCCACACCATCAATGACCGATCCGTCCGGCCGGCCGCGACGATGCATGAATTTCGTTCCGCGATAAGCCATATCGATTACGAGGCGCTGCAGTACCATCTCGAACGCGGGGATTTCTCGCGGTGGCTGGCCTCGACCATTACCGACAGGGACTTGGCAAAGCAGGTCGCAGCCTGGGAGGACCAGGTCCTGGCCCGCCGCGCCGCCGACGTGGAACACATCCGACACGAACTGATCCGCGCGGTGGAAGAACGTTATCTGCTGCACGACGCCGCCGAGGGTCACCAGCCGCCCCCTCAAGGGAGCGGCTAATCCGGCGGGACCGGGAGGCCGGGGCAGACCGCGATGTAGGGGACATCCGGTGAGACCCAGTCGTTCCACTGCCGGTGGCTCATGTTCCCCCGCTGCGCTACACGCCGCACCGGGTTACCGACGGCCTGGCCGCCTACCGTGCGGCCTGTGAGCGCGGCGACGAAGGGGTGATCGCAAAGCTGGCCGAGTCGACCTACGAGGGCGGGCGGTCGAAGAATTGGTTGAAGTTCAAGTGCGTGCGCGACCAGGAATTCGTGGTGGGCGGCTACACCAGCCCCAAGGGCAGTCGGATCGAGCTGGGCGCGCTACTGCTGGGCTATTACGAGGGCCGCGACCTGGTATACGCGGGCAAGGTGGGGACGGGCTTCGACGAGGCCACGCTGCACCGGCTGCACGAGCGGCTGTCGGCGATCACCCGGGAGACGCCGCCCTTCACCCGCGGCCTGGTGCGCGAAGCCGGCGCCCATTGGGCGCGCCCCGAACTGGTGGTGCAGATCGGTTTCACCGAGTGGACCCGTGACGGAAAGCTGCGCCACCCGCGTTACCTCGGTGTCCGCACCGACAAGGACGCCGGCGAAGTGGTACGGGAGACCGGGGACTGACCGCTTGGCCCATGGATAACGTTGACGTAATGTCGGCAACTATGAGCTGCACCGGCCGCAGGCTGCTGCCCATCACCGCGGTGACCATCATCGCCGTTGGCTCCCAACTGAGTCCGGCGACCGCGCGGGCGGACCTGCACAACATCACCTACCGCGCCCGCATCGACGCGCTCACAACCGGCAGTCAGGCCACCTTCATCATCAACGGCGGCCAGACGAACACCACCAACCTTCCGTCCATGCCCGGCAACGCATTCGAGGCCAACACGGTGCTGCCCGACCCGCAGCAGGCCGGCATGCGGATAGTGCTTCGTTTCCCGTATTCGGCGAACGTGCACTGCGAGATCGACGTCGACGACAACGTTTTCACCCAGGCCGACCAAATGGTCAAACCGGCGCCCGGAAATGCCGACCCCAACAACGGCGCGCTGCAGTGCGGCGCACCCCTGCCCGGCTGATCCGGGCTAGGGCCGCCAGCCCGTCGAATCTGCCCACTCCCAGGCGCGCCGGTAGGCGTCGAGAAACCACGGCTCCTTGGCGTCGACGTAGCACGCGGTGTCGCCGCCGGCCTGAGCTTCGGCCGACTGCTTGACGGACAGGTAGTCGGCCCGCGCCTCGGGGCTGGCCGACAGCCAGGCGACGAACAGCAGCGCGAACTGCTGGTTGGGCCAGCCATCGACGCGGATATGCACGTTGGTCGGGCGACCCGGGTCGGCCGAGGCGTGAATCCGCTTGTCCCACAGCGCCGCATCGTCACTGTGGTTGTAGCGTTCGACGGCGCTGCGCGCATCGGGCTTTGCGACGTCGGAGGTGATGCGCTCGATGCGGGGGTAGCCGGCGGCCAGCAGGGGCTCGACGAGTTCGTCGGCGGCCGCCAAGGATTCGACGGTGATCTGCACGTCGATCACGTCCTTGGCGGGAAAGTCCGGCACGGCGGTCGAACCGATGTGGTCCACGCGAATCGCCCGGTGACCGCAGGCGGTCTGCAACCGGTTGACGATCCGCCGCGCCTGATCCGGCCAGGTCGGGTCGGGCGGCACCAACCGCGCCGGCGCCCGGGCGACCTGATGCTGAGTCAGGTTGTGCGCGAAGGGCAGTATCCGGTGGTCCCACACGTCATGGGCCCGCTGCACCAACTCCTCCGGGCTGCCGGAGTTGTCCACCCAGATGTCGGCGACGGCACGGCGCTGCTCGTCGCTGGCCTGCGCGGCGATCCGGGCGCGGGCGTCGGATTCGGGCATGCCGCGCTGATCGACCAGCCGTCGCAGCCGCACCTCGACGTCTGCGTACACGATGACGACGAGCGGGAACAGCGGCGCCATCCCCGACTCCACGAGCAGCGGGATGTCCTCGACGACAACCGAATCCTCGGACACCGAGGCGATGATCTCGGCGCGGCGCTTGCCGACCAGCGGGTGGACGATGCCGTTAAGCCGTTGACGCGCCTCGTCGTCCCGGAAGGCCTTGGCGGCCAAAGCGGGACGATCCAGCGATCCGTCGGGAAGCAGTATGTCGTCACCGAACGCCTCCACCAGCGCCGCCAATCCCTCGGTGCCCGGCTGGACCACCTCGCGCGCGATGACATCACCGTCGACGATGACCGCACCGCATTTCGCGAAGGTGGCCGACAGCGCCGACTTGCCGGCGCCGATGCCACCGGTCAACCCGATACGCAGCATGGCGTGAGAGCGATCAGAAGCAGGTCACGCGTTGCCGGCGAGCTTCTCCCGCAGGGCAGCCAATTGGGCGTCGCTGGCCAGCGACCCGCCGGCCGCCTTCTCCTGCGGCGCGCCGTTGCCCGGCGACTGCTCGGCGTGCCCGGCCGCCTCGGCCGCGGCGAACTTCTCCATCTGCGCGGTGTGCATCTTGTGCCGGCGCTCGGCCTCGGCGTAGCGGGCCTCCCACTCGGTGCGCTGCTTGTCGAATCCCTCGAGCCATTCGTTGGTCTCGGCGTCGAAGCCTTCGGGGAAGATGTAGTTGCCCTGCTCGTCGTAGCTGTCGGCCATGCCGTACTTCGCCGGGTCGAACTCGTCGGTGTAGTCCTCGTTGGCTTGCTTGAGCGACAACGAGATCCGGCGGCGCTCCAGGTCGATGTCGATGACCTTGACCATGGCGTCGTCGCCGACGGCCACCACCTGGTCGGGCACCTCGACGTGGCGCTCGGCCAGCTCGGAGATGTGCACCAGGCCCTCGATGCCCTCCTCGACGCGGACGAACGCACCGAACGGCACCAGCTTGGTGACCTTGCCGGGCACGATCTGGCCGATGGCGTGCGTGCGGGCGAAGTGGCGCCACGGGTCTTCCTGGGTTGCCTTGAGCGACAACGAAACCCGCTCGCGGTCCATGTCGACGTCGAGCACCTCGACGGTGACCTCGTCGCCGACCTGGACCACCTCGGACGGGTGGTCGATGTGCTTCCAGGACAACTCGGAGACGTGCACCAGGCCGTCCACACCACCAAGGTCGACGAAAGCGCCGAAGTTGACGATGGATGAGACGACACCCTTGCGAATGGCGCCCTTCTGCAGCTGGTTGAGGAACTCGCTGCGCACCTCGGACTGGGTCTGCTCCAGCCAGGCCCGCCGCGACAGCACGACGTTGTTGCGGTTCTTGTCCAGCTCGATGATCTTGGCCTCGATCTCCTTGCCGATGTACGGCTGCAGATCGCGGACCCGACGCATCTCGACCAGCGACGCGGGCAGGAAGCCACGCAGGCCGATGTCGAGGATCAGGCCACCCTTGACCACCTCGATGACGGTGCCCTTGACGGCCTCGTCCTTCTCCTTGAGCGCCTCGATGGTGCCCCAGGCGCGCTCGTACTGCGCGCGCTTCTTGGACAGGATCAGGCGGCCCTCTTTGTCCTCCTTGGTGAGAACAAGGGCTTCGACCTCATCACCGACGGAAACGACCTCGCTGGGGTCGACATCGTGCTTGATGGAGAGCTCGCGGGCGGGGATGACGCCCTCGGTCTTGTAGCCGATGTCGAGGAGCACCTCGTCCCGGTCCACTTTGACGATCGTCCCCTCGACGATGTCGCCATCGTTGAAGTACTTGATCGTTTTGTCTATTGCGGCAAGAAAGTCCTCGCTGGAACCAATGTCGTTGACGGCTACTTGGGGCGAGGTGACGGTGGGACTCGGCATGTGGTGGGTTGCTCCGGACAGGTTGGGTCGTAGGGACAAAACTGGGATTTATCTGTTGAGGTTACTCGACTGCGTACACGCTGGCCAAACCCGGGCGGCGCGCCACTTGCGCGACACCGGGCATTTGCCCACGGCGAAAGTGACGGCAGCGCGAATTTCGCGCCAATTTTCTCTCCGCCAGATCATCCTCGGCGGCTAATGCCCCCGTCAATGCGCTGCCGCGTCCCATGAGCGGCCGTACCCCACCGAAACCTCCAGCGGGACATCGAGCGGATAGGCGCCGCCCATCTTCTCGCGGGCCAGCGCCTCGAGCTGGTCCCGCTCTCCCGGAGCGATTTCGAACAGGAGTTCGTCATGCACCTGCAGCAGCATCCGGGACTTCAGTCCGGCTTCGTTGACCGCCTTGTCGACCTCGATCATCGCGACCTTGATGATGTCGGCGGCGCTGCCCTGGATGGGCGCGTTGAGCGCCGCCCGCTCGGCCGCCTCCCGCACCTGGCGGTTGCTGCTGTCCAGCTCGGGAAGGTAGCGGCGGCGGCCCAGCACCGTCGAGGTGTAGCCGTCCTTGCGGGCCTGCTCCACGATGTTCATCAGGTAGTCGCGCACCCCGCCGAACCGGGCGAAGTAGGCGTCCATCTGTTCCTTCGCCTCTTCGGTGGAGATCTTGAGCTGCTGCGACAGGCCGTAGGCGCTCAACCCGTAGGCCAGCCCGTACGACATCGCCTTGACCCGGCGGCGCAGCTCGGCGGTGACCTCCTCGATCGGCACGCCGAATGCCCGGGACGCGACGAACGAGTGCAGGTCCTCCCCCGTGTTGAACGCCTCGATCAGACCCTCATCCCGGGACAGGTGCGCCATGATCCGCATCTCGATCTGGCTGTAGTCGGCGGTCATCAACTCGCTGTAGCCCTCGCCGACCACGAAGGCGTCGCGGATCCGCCGGCCGGCCTCGGTGCGGATCGGAATGTTCTGCAGGTTCGGCTCGGTCGACGACAGCCGGCCCGTCGCCGCGATGGTCTGGTTGAACGTGGTGTGGATACGCCCGTCCGAGCCCACCGCATTCAGCAAGCCGTCGACGGTCACCTTGAGACGGGTGGCGTCGCGGTGGGTCAGCAGGTGTTGCAGGAACGGATGACCCGTCTTGTCGAACAGTGACTGCAGGGCGTCGGCGTCGGTGGTGTAGCCGGTCTTGGTGCGCTTGGTCTTCGGCATCTCCAGCTCGTCGAAGAGCACCGTCTGCAGCTGTTTCGGCGAGCCCAGGTTGATCTGCTTGCCGATCACCGCGTAGGCCGCTTCGGCCGCGTCGCGGATCTGGTGGGCGAAATCGCTCTGCAGCTCGCCGAGCAAATCCAAATCGACTGCGATACCGGTGTGTTCCATCCCCGCCAGCACCCGCTGCACCGGCAGCTCCATGCCGCCAAGCAGCGACGTGGAGTTGATGCGGGCGAGCTCCTCGTCGAGCGCGTCGGCCAGATCCAGCACGGCCACGGCCCGCAGGATCAGCGTCTGCACCGCCTGGTCGTCCGTTCCATCGGAATCGTCGAGCAGCGAAAGCTGTTGCTGCTCGGGGGTTTCCGCGCGCAGCTCCCTGCGCAGGTAGCGCAGCGACAGGTCCTCGAGGGAGAAGCTGCGCTGCCCCGGCCGCACCAGGTAGGCGGCCAGCGCGGTGTCGGAGGTGACCCCGGCCAGCGTCCAGCCCCGGCCGGCGAGGTCGTGCATCGCCAGCTTGGCCTCGTGCAGCGCCTTGGGCGGACCCGGGTCGGCCAGCCAGGACGCCAGCGCCGCCTCGTCGTCGGGCTCCAGCATCGAGGTGTCGATGTAGCGGCCCTCACCGTCGGCGGAGACGATGGCCACTGCGGTGGCGTCGGCGTCGTAGGCCAAATGCGTGCCGACGACGGCCAGGCCGAACCGCTTGCCCGAGCTGTGCTCCGCCAGCCACACCGCCAACTCGCCGGGCTGCAGCGCGCCACCGCGGACGTCGAAGCCGGCGTCGACCTCGGGCTCTGCCGCCACCAGGGTGTCGAACAACCGGTCGCGCAACACCCGGAACTCCAGGTCGTCGAAGAGCCGGTGGATGTGGTCGCGGTCCCAGGGCTGCATGCGCAGCGTGTCCGGGGTCTGTGCCAGCGGCACGTCCTTGACGAGATCGGTCAGCTCGCGGTTGCGGATCACGCTGGCCAGGTTGGCCCGCAGCGCGTCGCCGACCTTGCCGCGCACCGAGTCGACGTTGTCCACCAGGCCTTGCAGCGAGCCGTATTCGGCGATCCACTTGGACGCGGTCTTCTCCCCGACGCCGGGGATGCCGGGCAGGTTGTCGCTGGGATCGCCACGCAGGGCGGCGAAGTCGGGGTATTGCGTGGGGGTCAACCCATACTTTTCGACGACGGCCTCGGGCGTGAACCGGGTGAGTTCGCTTACGCCCTTGCGCGGGTAGAGCACCGTGACGTCGTCGCTGACCAACTGCAGGGAATCCCGGTCCCCGGTGACCACCAGCACGCGGTAGCCCTGGTTTTCGGCCTGGGTGGCCAGCGTCGCGATGAGGTCGTCGGCTTCGAAGCCCTGCTCGGCGAGCACCGTGATGCCCAGCGCGTTCAGCACTTCCTTGGTGATGTCGATCTGGCCGTGAAACTCGTCCGGCGTCGCCGAGCGGTTGGCCTTGTACTCGGGGTACCGCTCGGAGCGGAAGGTCTGCCGGGACACGTCGAACGCCGCGGCGACGTGCGTCGGGGCCTCGTCGCGCAACAGGTTGATCAGCATGGCGGTGAAGCCGTACACCGCGTTGGTGGTCAGGCCGCCGCGGGTCTTGAAGTTCTCGGCCGGCAGCGCGTAGAACGCGCGGAAGGCCAGCGAATTGCCGTCCAGCAGCATCAGCGTCGGCTTGGTCTGCTCCTCGCTGGCGATACTCACGGCTCACACTCTAGGCATCCGGTACGACGAGGCACGCGCCCCAACCACCCGGACCAGAACTGCAACACGTTTCAGTTTTGTATTGGGCCTGGGTAGTCTGGCCGAGTGCCAGAGGTCACCAGCCAAGAACCCGCGATCGACGGATGGTTCGCCACCGACGACACCGGAAGCGCCCACTTGATCGGCAGTAAGTGCCCCGAGTGCGGCACTTATGTCTTTCCGCCGCGCGAGAACAACTGCCCCAACCCGGGCTGCGCCAGCGACACACTAGAGCCCGTCGCGTTGTCGACCCGGGGAACGCTGTGGAGCTACACCGAAAACCGGTATCCGCCGCCGCCGCCCTACCCGGCCCCGGATCCCTTCGAGCCGTTCGCCATCGCCGCGGTCGAGCTGGCCGACGAGGGAATCATCGTGCTGGGCAAGGTGGTCGAGGGGACCCTGGCCGCCGACTTGAAGGTCGGCATGGAGATGGAGCTGACCACCATGCCGCTGTTCACCGACGACGACGGCGTGGAGCGCCTCGTCTATGCGTGGAGGATCGCCTGATGCCCGAACCGCTGTACATTCTCGGCGCCGGAATGCACCCCTGGGGCAAGTGGGGCCGCGACTTCACCGAATATGGGGTCGTCGCCGCACGCGCCGCGCTGGCCGAGGCGGGCCTGGACTGGACACAGATCCAGTTGGTCGCCGGCGCGGACACCATCCGCAACGGCTACCCGGGCTTCATCGCCGGGTCGACGTTCGCCCAGAAGCTGGGTTGGAACGGCGTCCCGGTCAGCTCGAGCTACGCCGCGTGTGCGAGCGGTTCCCAGGCGCTGCAGAGCGCGCGGGCCCAAATCCTGGCCGGTTTTTGCGACGTCGCGCTGGTGATCGGCGCTGACACCACCCCGAAGGGCGCGTTCGCTCCCGTCGGCGGAGAACGCAAGAACGACCCGGACTGGCAGCGGTTCCACCTGATCGGCGCGATGAACCCGGTCTACTTCGCGCTGCTGGCGCGTCGCCGGATGGACCTCTACGGCGCGACGGCCGAGGACTTCGCGCAGGTGAAGGTGAAGAACTCGCGCCACGGCCTGCAGAACCCAAATGCCCGCTACCGCAAGGAAGCTTCGGCCGACGACGTGTTCGCCAGCCCGGTGGTGGCCGACCCGTTGCGACAGCTCGACATCTGCGCCACCTCCGACGGTGCGGCGGCCCTGATCGTCGCCAGCGCCGAGTTCGCCCGCAAGCACCTCGGCTCGCTCGACGGCGTTCCGTCGGTGCGCGCGGTCAGCACGGTCACCCCCCGCTATCCGCAGCACCTGCCCGAATTACCGGACATCGCAACGGATTCCACCGCCGCGGTGCCCGCACCGGACCGGGTGTTCAAGGATCAGATCCTGGATGCGGCCTACGCCGAGGCGGGCATCGGGCCCGAGGATGTCAGCCTGGCCGAGGTCTACGACCTGTCGACCGCGCTGGAGCTCGACTGGTACGAGCACCTCGGGCTGTGCCCCAAGGGCGAGGCCGAGGCGCTGCTGCGCAGCGGCGCGACCACCATCGGCGGCAAGGTCCCGGTCAACCCGTCGGGCGGTCTGGCCTGCTTCGGGGAGGCGATCCCCGCCCAGGCCATCGCGCAGGTCTGCGAGCTGACCTGGCAGCTGCGCGGTCAGGCGACCGGCCGGCAGGTGGAGAACGCCACCGTCGGCGTCACCGCCAACCAGGGCCTGTTCGGACACGGCTCGTCGGTGATCGTGGCGCGCTGAACGACGCGCCGGGCTACTCGTCGGGGGTGTCGAGGGTTTCCAGGACGACTTCGGCGACCCGCTTCATCGTGGTGCGCCGGTCCATGGCGGCGCGCTGAATCCACTTGAACGCCTCGGGCTCGGTCATGCCCTGCTTGGTCTGCAACAGGCCCTTGGCGCGTTCGACGAGCTTGCGGGTCTCCAGCCGTTCGGACAACGTCGCCACTTCGCGTTCCAGCTCGGTGATCTCGCTGAAGCGGCTGACCGCCAATTCGATCGCCGGAATCAGGTCGCTGATCGTGAAGGGCTTCACCAGGTAGGCCATCGCCCCGGCATCGCGGGCGCGCTCGACCAAGTCGCGCTGGCTGAACGCGGTCAGCACCACGATCGGTGCGATGCGCTTGCTGGCGATCTCGGACGCCGCGTCGATCCCGTCGCGGCGAGGCATCTTCACGTCCATGATCACGAGGTCGGGCTGATGTCGTTCGGCCAACTCGACGGCCTCCTGACCGTCGCCGGCCTCCCCGACGATGTCGTAACCCTCCTCCCGCAGCATCTCGGCGAGGTCCATTCGGATCAGCGCTTCGTCTTCCGCGATCAGGACCCGGCGCGGCACAGCGGCGTCGGTGGTGTCGGTCGTGGGGCCTGTCATGACGGACATTCTCTCGTGAACGTCCGAGGCCAGCGACCTCGGGGCGGTGAGAAGGGTGTCTACGCCGAATCCTCTATGGTGGGAGGCTGCCTCTAAGGTAGGAGGCCGAGTAAGCCCTCGTATCCCAACTGGCAGAGGAAACGGACTCAAAACCCGTCCAGTGTGGGTTCGAATCCCACCGAGGGCACCAAGAAACGCCAGTTCAGAAGCATTTCTAGCGATACCGCGGGGCGGCTATACCCCCGATTCGTACGCGTTTCGTACGCACTTACCCCCGAGCATCCTCCACAACCGGCCATAACGGCCGTTAGGCGGCGGCCCTCCGAGCCGCCCTATCGAGGCTCCGGGCCACCCTGGTCAAATCGTCTGACAGAAGGTGCCCGTAGAGGTCCAGGGTCATGACGGCCGAAGCGTGCCCAAGAAGCGTCTGCACGGCCTTCACGTTGGCCCCGGCTGAGATGGCTAGCGACGCACACGTGTGCCGTAGCTCGTGCGGCACAAGGCCACCCAGGGCTATATCCGACGCCGCGCTATCGAATACCCAGCGGTATTCCCCGATGGTCAGGTGACCACCCTTGCGGGACGGAAACACCAGCGCGTCAGGATCGTCGGGTAGCTCCCCCTTTAGCCGCTCCCATACAAACGCCGGCACAGGCACCTCGCGACCCCGATGCGTCTTGGTGTCGCCTTCAACCTGTCCTTGCCCGGTTACGCTGGTTACCGACGTCCGCACAGTGATAGTCCGATTCCCGATGTCCCTACGTCGCAGTGCGATGGCTTCCCCGATGCGCAATCCGCAATAGCCCAGTACCAACGTCAGCGCTTCGAAGCGATCGGCCTTGGCGGCAAGCTGCTGTAGCTGCTTATGCGTCAGATAGCGGCGGGGCGCGGACTGCTTGACAGGTAGGTCAATGTCCGTTGCGACGTTCTTCACTAGGCGCTCGGTGCGGATGGCGTACCGCAGCACCGCGCTGATTACCTGATGGGCCTGCCGCACACGCGAGGCCGAAAGGCCCGTGCCGCCCTTGCGTGTACCGCCCGTGGTGGACAGGTCGGTTATCCACTGCTGTAGCTCCCCATGCTTCATGTCTTTCAGCGGGACGCTGCGCCACCTACCCAGGATCACGGTGTCCAGCAGGGACTCGTATCCGGCCACAGTCTTGGGACTCCGTGACGTCTTTTTGGACGCCAACCACTCGGCCGCCACGGTGCCGAAGCTTTCACCTGAGCGCTCCGGTGATATCCACGTTCCTTTAGTCAGGTCCGCGGTCTGCGCTGATAGCCAGTCCTCCGCGGGTTGCTTCGTGGCAAAGCGCTTCGTGCGTTCCTTGCCGTCTGTGTCGATATACCAGGCCCGCCAGCGCGAGCCCTCACCGCGCGGGCGCCTGGGCGATGAGTCCGGTTCTGCCAGCTTGGTAGGACTGCCATCGGGGCGGTACCACATATCAGCGATGCCATGCTTACCGGGCGTTTGCGCTGCCATGCGTCGCATCGTACGCGCGTACGGTCCATCTCAGTTTGCGCAGACACTTCCCCGATACCTCAAGTTGCTGAGACTGGACAAGCCTGTTTTTGGTGGCAGTATCTTCGGCATCCGCTGTTGGCACGTAACGACAGTGAGAGCGACGCACCCTCAGACGAATGTGGAAACGATGGCACGATCAGTGAAAATCAAAGGCGCAAGCGAATATACGGGTATTCCCCTCCCGACGCTGCGCTGGTACCGAGCAACCAATCAGGGACCGAAGAGTTACGTAGTCGGGGGGCGCGTGGTCTACGACATCGCGGACCTGGACGCGTGGCTGGATGAGCAGAAAGCGCAGACGCTGCGCGGCGGCGCGGCATGAAACCGCTATTGTCAGCCACCGCAGGCACACTGGGGTCATGAGCATCAACACCGCAGGCAAAGTCTGCACCCTCGATGATTCCACCGTTGACTCCATCGTTGTGGGCGCGGACGGAGTGAACGTCCAAGTAGACCTCGACCTCTGGGATGGAGGTCAGGCGCGACTGGTGCTTGCCTACCGCCTGGCGCGACAGCTGGCGCAAGAGGTCGGACGAGAGTCGGTCGCGATCGAGCGGTCGCAGTTCCCCGATACCGGCAGAGAAGCATAAGGTTCATTGTCGGCCGTCGGGGATAAGTGCAGTTCAAAGGGCATTTTGAGTAGCTAAGGTGCACTATGTAGGCATAATAGGTATAGAGGGGTACTGCATCTTTTTTAAGATGGAAGGTAGGTCGGCGAGGCCAACCTCATAGTGAACATCATCGTCTACTATCCCCACTCCGAGGTCCTTACTGGGCCGCAATGAGATGCACTTTCCGCATCAAAAACGAACGAAAGACACGCGAACGAAAAAGACGAGACATCCGCGCCGGGATCTTCCCGCACCCGGTCACCAGATCAACGCCAACGGGGAAGTGTTCCACAACCGGCGCAAAGTAGAACCCGAGCATCTGCTCTTAGCGACGCGCGACCCGGAGAGCGTCAGAATGTTACGCCCGGTAGTTGTCATCGGAAACTACTGCGGAACCGTGCAGCCCATCTACAACACTGTCTATCGGCGCATGCGCATCGACTGGATCGAGTACGGCCTCAGCGCGGGCGAGCTGCGAGCACGCGGCCTGACGCGCTACACGTACGGCGATCCGCAATGGCACCAAGTAGTCGAGAGCCCCATGTTCCTGGCGGACGAGCTCGTATTGACCGCATTCGTCGGTCCCGCTCCGCCCCTGCACTACGCCGAGCACATCGACGGCGATCAAGGCAACTGCTGCCTGGACAATCTCCGCTGGACCTTCAGCGCGGAATGGGAAGAGTCGATACGACTTCGCCGCCGCAGCATAGAGGAGCGCGAGTCCGCATTACTGAACCCGCGGCAGGGACACTGCCGAGCGTCATAAAAAGTAGAAGGCTTAGAAATTGAAGAATAAAGAAACTGAATTACCGGTTATGCGCGTAGAGCACTTCAAAGTGTTGGTGTCGACAGATCCGGGAATGGAAAGCGTGCTTGGGCTATTGGCCCAGACGAAAACTCAAGAAGTCTTAATACCCCTCACTTACAAGGCGGCTAAAGAAATGTCGGATCTTGTCGCAAGGGTTCTGATTCTTGAGGCTCCGGAAATGTATTTCCCTGCCGATGTCGCCACTAAGCTGAAGGATGGCGAACTTACGCTTGAACAAGTGAAAAAGCTGATCTAAATGGACTCGATAATCGTCACCGACCGCTACCGCACCCCCATCACGGCCGAGAAGCGGGACCGGGGCGGGGTGGTCCTACGCGGGCCGCGCTCATGGATAGCATTAAGCGCAGTCGAATTTGAGCGCCTGGTTGAATTCGTCCGCTCCTGCGGCATGGCCGCTTCGACCGGCAGCGGTGGTCGGCGCCTTGGCCGCATAGAGCGCTTCCCGGCCCCCATAGCGCCGCAGAGTGATGAATTCCCGCCGGCCAATGAACTAGGCCTTATCGCGGACGAATGACCGCAGCGCGGCCTCTGTGGCGCGACTTTAAGCAAGAGCCAGTAGACGGCTACAGCGAGTGGTTTCCTGACTTCGCCGAGTTCGCCGCGTGCTTCGACACTTCCGGCCCGCCCGGCATCACGCAGGAGTGGCGCGAATGGCACGGTTACCAAACGGCCTGCCTGCTTTACCGCGACAATGACGGACTCCTGGCCGGTGTGCACCTGTACTACGCGGCGACGAAAGTAGGCGAAGCGCCAGAACACTACTTTCCTGGCCACACGGAAACAATCGTGCGGCCGGATCAGCGGGGAAAGGGGGTTGGGACGGCATTGCTACTCGAAAGTGTGCGCCGCTTCCATACAGACTTGGACGTGCAGTATTACACCAGGGGTGGGTACGCAATAGCGCGACGCGTGCGGGCTATCTTGAACCGCCATCCGTCATGGCGCGCGTATAACACGCTCAAAGCGCAAACGTGGGGGATGGTCCGCCTATGCGGGGGGCAATGCCAGGCGCCAATGCCACCCTCCGCAATGTCACAGGCAATGCGTCCGGCAATGCATGGACCCGCACGACCATCCCCGCCGACGCCCCCGGGCTGCTGCCCGTGAGGGCAAGCACCAAGGGTGTCCCCCGAATGGCTGCCCGGTTGCCGATGTGCCCGCGCTCCCGTTACGCACCGAGCTGGCGGCATCATGGACCGAAGCCCTACAACGGATGGTGCACTGTTCACACGAGCGCGCCCGACCACCCCGAGCCAATCGAGGGGGATCAAGGACGTTAGCAAACGGATTGGTGACCGGTCATCCCACAAGATTGACTGAACCGCAAAAGATCTCCGCCAATGGGGGGTGGAGGTGGGCAAACACCCCTGGGCCGCGCGCCTCTCTGCGACCGTTCCGTGCCGTTTTTTAGCGGTCACCGCCGCGGCATTGATTTTTGGAACACTCTTGCGCCACAACGACTTTCGGCACTTCGATTCGCTCGAATTCTGTTGTCGCGTAACGCATTTCGTACATAGCAAAGAGGATAGGTCATTACCGAGACAGACTTCAAGCCGCCCCGGCCATTGAGCATCGCCGCACGTCAACTGTGGGATCGGCACGCCGACCGCATCCATGCGGAAGGCCGCTGGCAGCAAATCGACCATGACACCCTTTGCCTCTACTGCGAAACTGTCGAACTCTATCTTCGGTTCAAAAAAGACATTGACGACTACGGCACCCTCGTACAAGGCCGGCTCAAGCATGAGAAGGTGCGCAACCCCAGTCTAATGGGGTTATCGCAGGCCAGGGCGGATCTCATTCGCCTAGCGAAGGCAGTCCCGTTGGTTCACCCGAAGCCCGATATGGACGGGATAGAGGTAGACGCTTTTCTTGAGGAGATGATGGCATGAGGCAGTCGATTAGAAACCGTGCCGCCGCTATCCGCCAATACCTAAACAACCAGGACGACCTATCCGTCACCGCCGCTGACGCCTACCGCTACTCGATCACAGCCGCGCAGTGGGAGGCCATGAGGCTACTGATCGACAAGGGCAACGGCACGGCAGCCGATGACAGGCGATTTGCCGAGCTGGGCCACGTCCTGAGAAAACTCAGCGCACAGATCGGCTTGGTTAATGAACTGCCCACCGACTTCCTCCCCCGCGACCCGAGTCGACTCATTGACAAGAGCTGGCAGGAAGCGGCCGAGGGGTGGTAACGGAACGAGAGCCCCGCCGCTGTGGCTGGATCACCGTCAGCACGGGGGTAGACGACCCGCAAGTCGACGACTTCGTCCACATCACCGCCGCTGGCGGCCCTGAGCGCCCCGCAGACGAGGCAGAGTCGCCTCCCGAGACAGATACCGCCGCCAGGCCCCGCCCGGGCCGCAGGCGCGAAATAAAAGACTTGGTGTGATCACACCAGAACGAGCTGAGTTTTTTGCCGCTTGTTTCGATAACCCGCATCTCTATGCCGCTTATCGCAATAACCCGCTATTACGAACGATGCTTATGAGTGTCCGCGAGGGCACGACCACCCGATGCGCTTTGCCGCTTTACCCTCCAAGGTAAACCCGCGATAAAAGGGCGTGTCCGCTGGTTAGAAGTGCTGCATTGCAGCGCCGTAAAACTAACCACGAAAGAAACACAAAATTGAATAAAGCACAGCACGAGCTTCGCCAAAAGGCGAACAACGAGCTAGGCATTTGGGTCGCCAACAAGGTTGCCGACCTAAAAACCAAAGGATACTCATCCGATGACGCATACGAGAAGTATCGCCACAAGGCCGAAGAATGGCAGACGGAACAGGATGAGCTTGACCGCGCCAAAAAGGGCTTTGTCGCCGATGAGGTGTTCTCCAAGAAAATCGGAGGTCACAATCCGGCTAATATGGCAAGTGTTGGAAAACAGCCGAATGTCGGTGTGGAAAGCGCGAAAAGTGGCGTTACCCCCAGCCCGCTCACTTTCAGTGAGGTAGACTATAAGGGCCTGTTCGACGCCGTAAAGCACAAGCAGCCGTTCCGGCTAGAAGTTGGCACTAAAGCGCCTTTTGGCGAAGGTAGTTTCAGCAGCGGCACGCTACCGCCCATTCTGCTCCCGCAGAACACGCTGGAATTGCCGTATGAGCCAGACCGGCTACTCGATCATTTCATCCAACAGGCCGCCCCGATCGGCCCTGGCGTCGAATGGGTTGCCCATACCGGGAACACTAACCCAGCCGCCGTCGTTAATGAGCTAGGCGCCAAGCCCGATCTCGGAATGCAGCTCACAACGCACACGGCAAGCTGGGCTAAGATCGCCGCAACTGCGACCATATCCATGGAGATCGCTCAAGACTTCGACGTATTTATGAAATTCGTTCCCTCCGAGCTGTTTAGAGCTATTGTAGACGAAGAGACCAATTTCTTTACGAATGACGTTACCTATGGCCTTTTGAACGCTTCCGGCGTTCTGACTCGTGCGGTCGGCGCCGATACGAATATTGACGCTATCGCTAAGGCAGCGAACGATATCCGCGTCGGGTCGGCATATGGCGAGGCTGATCTCGTGGCAATGCATCCGACTAGCTGGGATGCGGTGAAGCTGTCGAAGTCGACCACCGGCCAGTATCTCCTTAGTCCGGATGACCCGGCGAATATAAACAGCATCAAACGCGTGTTCAACATGGACGTTGTCACCAACACGAAAATTCCAGCTGGTACCGCAATTGTTATTGACCGTAAAAAGGCTGTCATTAGGTGGACCCGCATGGGATACACGCTTGAGACAAATGCCTACGGCACTGACGCATCGGGCACGAACCTGTGGACACAGAACGCCATTTCGTTCCGAGGTGAGATTCGCGAACAGATCGGGGTTCAATACCCGACAGCAATCAATATCCTTACCGGCCTTCCGACGTCCTAAAGGAGAGTTTGAATTGTATACAGATTCTCTCGGTAACCGCATCGACGTTTACAGCCTGGGCATTGCTCCGGTGGTTTCTCTGAGCGCTAAATCCGCGACCACGTCGACACCGACCGTATTGGACGGCCTGACGACGCGGACTACTGCCGTTATGGTAGTGAATTCCAGCGCTGGCGTCTCGGCCGGCTCCGTGCAATTGTACGGATCGCTGGACGGAACCGTGTTCTACACTCTAGGTTCGCCCGTTTCGACAACGTCGGCCAGCACGGTATCGACTCCTGTGGTTTCGACCAGCGTGCCATTCCGATACCTCAAGGCAGTGATCGCCACGACCATTACGGGCGGGACGATTACCGCTTCTGTCGGGGCTTCGGGCTAGATCCGAAAAAGCTTCCCGACCTTTTCCGTGCTAGGCGGGCGGGGAGACAACCGCGATGGTTTACTTGCATTTCCCATCGCAATAACCCGCAATGGGCTTACTCCTATTAGCCTCTTTTCGATTGCGGTAGGGACCGGGGGGTGATTCGCTTCATTCTCCGGTCCCTCTCAAACTTCAAACAAACTTCACCTTCGCCGCGTCCGATGGTCCCCTCCCTTGGGGGAGATTGCGGTTACGTCGGTCTGCGCAGGTGAAAATGGCGCGGGGACTTCTCCCCGTCTCCCGCGTCCGGCCGGGGCGGGTGGCCAACCACCTCCGCGCCGCCCCGGCCCTCGAATGTCCCTTGTAGGCCGCCAGATCAACCGGGGCCACGGCGCCCTACTCAACCTCAACGAAGGCCCCGCCCCGGTCCAAACGACACGGCCCGCGCGTCACTTGGTTCACTCGACCCCAGGAACGGGTATAAATGCCCGATGAACTGGCCATGGAGGCGGAAGCCCGAGTGGTGGGAGCCGGTCCCAAGGCGAGGTGCCAATTTTGATCCGGTTACATGCTTGACGCAGTGTGGCACCAAGAGCGGCTTTCCCAAGCAGCCGAGGTTCGACCATGCCGTGAACCCAGAGCTAACGCTCTCGGTTCTACAGGGCCGCTATGGGACAACAGACGCTATCCGCGCTACCTTCCGGCGCCCCGCCACGCGTCGTGATCGCGCGCGCCACCTGGTAGTCCGGGACTTGATGCAGCACAAATACTGGGCATATAGCAGCCCACTGCCAGAGGTCCCGACGCACGGCAGCATTTCGGCCCCGATCCGGAAACGAGACCTAGGAAAACACCGCGCATGGTGGGAAGATCCCGCGCGTGTCACACTTGACAATATTGCCGAGCCGGTACTCACGGATTAGGAGGTGGGTCTACGTTGATCGGTTTGCGGCAGCGAGAGGCCGATCCCTTCTCATGGCTTGACTCTGTTAAGTCCTGGTCCGCCCCGAAGGCGCTAGTGCCGCTGGGCGGCGCGTCTTGCTTGATCAAGCTAAATCATGGGGCACTCCTCTACTGGAGGTTTGATGAGCCTGACGACGATACGGTATGCGTGTTGCTTGTTCGGCTCACAGATAAAGAGGCTCGTGCAGTGCACAAAGCGAGCTACTTAGAAGGCATGCTTGAACCCGTTCGCGCCAAGCTAAAGTTTCCCGGCGCGCTTTTGGCAGTGGGCCATGGAGATAAGGTTCATGTTCGTCGTTTCGTTATCCCGCGCCACGGCATAGAACACGAGTTCGTCGATGACCTAATGAATCTGGCCGAGCGCGTTGCAGACCACAGGTCCGAAGTGCGTTTCGGCCTACAGGCTGATTCTGCGAACCTTAAGGCCCAGGTTGCCCGATACCAAGAAGAGGCACAGCAGTACCGCGGCGAGATCGAAAGACTCAACGCGGAAAGGCGCGAACTTGAGGGACGACTCGCCCACGGTGAGCGCTTACTAGTTGAAGAACTAGCCTCGGAACCTGAGGTTCAGTTTGCTACCTCAATTCTTGCGGGGAAACTGGTCTCTAGCTAAGACCAGCGGGAGCAAGGTCAAAACCACCCCAGAAATCTGGACCTCGGCGGACGACTTAGAGCAGCTTCGCCATATCCCCCTCCCTTCAGACATAGACCCCTTCTCAGCCTTTCGGGGGATACGGGTCGTTCCCCGGGGCGATGGTGTCTTTCGCGCGGATTTGACCATCCCGGCCGTGGACGGTTAGTTCGCCGCCGCCGCTGTTCTCCAAAATCTGCCGGCCACGGTCGATTGCCTCTTTTTGGGTGTCGTAGTGCGCGCTGGCGCGGCTGGCGCCGGGCTTGTTGACGTTCCACCCGCCCTCCTTGGCTGGCACGACGTTGCGTGTGTTCGGGTTGTTCTTTGCCATCTTTGTTCCTGATTCGCCGTGCCCGCTTACATCGGGGGGTGTCCGATGTGGACTCCCGCTACAAATGTACGACTGAGGACCGACAGCTTCGGGCTGCGACACGCCCAAGAAACGGTAATGCTGCGCCTTGTTATCAACGTTCGGAATCATTAGCCCGTGAAGTCTGACCGCCCCCAGGAAGTGATCCGAGAGTCGCCCCCGACCCGAGCGGGGCGCGAGCCCAGAACCTTTACAAGGCCGATTTGTCGAGCCCTGGGCAAAAGGCGTCGATGCCGTCATACACGCTCTTGGCCGCCAGCTCGTAACCAAGGTTCGGGTAGCGTTGATTGATCTCGTCTATTGCGGCCCGCACGCTGATTACTCCGCGTGTCAGGCGCCCGCATATCGAGTGGACGTTACCCAGGATTTCGCCCCTATTGGTGACCTCGATGCCGTCCGCGGCGAGTGTCCGCCACAGCTGTTGTTCCGCATCGGGCCGTGGCGATACGGACGCGAGGGGTTGCTGCACCGGTGTTGGCTTAACTGAGGCGTCCCGCGCTGGCGTCGATACCATCACAAGCACGCCCGCCGCTACGGCGGCGGCTAGGGCCATGGCCGCAGGCGCGAGCCATTGATGCACCGCGCTCCATCTGCTCCATTGCAGCGTCTCGGGTTCGTCGCTCCATGCGTGCATTACCTCCCCGGCCGAGGGGGAGCTAGGGGCCATCTGTGTGCGCGTGTCGTCGGTCATGGCGCGCCCGCGGAGTCCGACAGGGTGTCCATTTCGTCGGCCGCGGCTAATACGTCGGCCGAAAGCTTGCGCAGGGCGTCGGCGTCAAGGTCGGCCCCGTACGGCCCGGCGTCCACGTGGGCAACGCGTTGCACGACGCGACCTGAGTAGTCTTGCTCGCCCTCTATTTCGATCCGGACCCGATCTCCCCGCGTAGTGCCTCGAAACATCCTCGTCACCCTCTCCCCTTCGTCAATAACCCACTCCCCGACTGTCTCGGCGCCGGGCGGAAGCGGAATACGGGTTGCTGTGGTGGTGGTCATGGATCTCCTTCGTATCCGCCTTAGACATGTGTCGAACAGGCTAACCCCGCGGGGGCATACAGATCTAGTACGCCCGAGTCGGGGCGTACGCGGAACGTACGCGCTATACCAGACACTCCCCCATAACCCCCACCACCTATACATCACTTGATCAGGTATTTTCTAGATCGCTGTTTGGTCTCCGCAGCTACGAAACACGAGACAAACGGACTCAAAACCCGTCCAGTGTGGGTTCGAATCCCACCGAGGGCACCACAGGTAGGACAGACAAGCACCGGCCCGTCAGGGCGTACCGGTGGCCCCGGGTCGATTCGCCTCGCATACGGATGCCAACTGCCGATGACCCTGGCCCGGCATCCCACCCCTCCCGGCGAACCGGCGGCTCCAAGCCTCAGGTTTGTTAAATACGGCAAATCCGTGCCAAAGGTATGAACTCGCCCGAATTTAAATACCGCGCGCAATAAAGGGCACAGTTGCATTCAAATAGAATCGCGCCGGTTACACGATGAATTCATGCCATTCGGGGCCTCGCCGAGGCGCCAATCACCGACCTATGGCGAGCCAAGCTCGGCCGGGTTGTGACTGCCGCGTTAGCGACTGATGCACACTTGTTCTTCCGAGTGCACCACGTTGACCTGCATCGGATCGTTCTGCATCGAGTCTGTGGCCACCCGCAACAATGAACCCGCCCCACCGCATCCCACCCCACAGGCGGGGGTTGCCGCCGCGGTGCACGCCAGCATCAGCGCTATCCCAATCCTGCTGCTGAGACTTGCCACCCCGCACCCCCGATTTAGAGGAACACATGACCCACATCACAGCCCAACATATGTTTAATAACACGTCGGAAAATTTTGTAAACCCCCTTCAGCCGAAAATCTTTTTAATTTTTCCGGCGCCCCGAAGCGCCAGGCGTCGACGGGCATCCGGCGCGTCGTCGGGACCCCGTTGACTGGCCCACAAACCCGAGCTCAGCGGTTACGCTTTTGAATGTGGCGGCTAAGAAGTGCGGCGCCCCACCAGTGTCAGCCGGCTCGTCGAGACGCCCGGACTGCGTAGCCGCGGTGCGGGCGCAGACGCGCGACCGCAATCAGCACTACGCCGCCAGCGCCGCGCGCCGGGCCCGGATCCTGACCATCACTGCATGGCTGGCCGTCATGGTGAGCGTGAGCTTCGTGCTCGTGCAGATCCTCAGCGGCACATGGCTGTGGCAGGTCAGCTCGATCAACATCCTCGGCGCGATGGTTTTTGCGATGGTCCCGTGGCTGCAGCGATTCGGCGAACTGGTTGCCCCGCTTACCTTTATGGGCGCGGCCTACGTGTCCGTCGTTGCCAGCTGCGTGGACGTCGGCACCGGGTCGGGCGCCCAGTTCTTCTTCCTGGTGGGCGCCTGCATCGTCGTGTTGTTGCTAGGGATCGAACACATCGTTCTGGCATCCGCGCTGGCCGCCGTCGCCGCCGGCCTCATCGTTGCCGTCGAGTTCCTGGTTCCCCGCGACACCGGGCTACAACCGGCCTGGGCCCAATCGACCGGTTTCATCGTCACGGCGATCTCCAGCGTCGTGATGGTGGTCGTGACGGTGTGGTTCGCCCTGCGTGACACCGCGCGCGCCGAGGCCATGATGGAGACGCAGTACGAACGTTCGGAGGCGTTGCTGGCCAACATGTTGCCGGCCAGCATCGCCGAGCGGCTCAAGGAGCCAGACCGCAGCGTCATCGCCGACAAGTTCGACGACGCCTCCGTCCTGTTCGCCGATATCGTCGGATTCACCGAGCGGGCCAGCGGCACGCCCCCGGCCGACCTGGTGCGCTTCCTCGACCGGTTGTACAGCGCCTTCGACGCACTGGTGGACAGGCACGGACTCGAGAAGATCAAAGTCAGCGGCGACTCTTACATGGTGGCCAGCGGCGTTCCGCGCGCCCGGTCCGACCACGCGCATGCCCTCGCGGACTTCGCGCTCGACATGGCCAATGTTGCGGCCGGACTACAGGATCCGCACGGCAATGCGGTTCCACTGCGGGTGGGCATGGCATGCGGACCGGTGGTCGCCGGCGTGGTGGGTTCCCGGCGCTTCTTCTATGACGTGTGGGGTGACGCGGTCAATGTCGCGTCCCGGATGGAATCCACCGACTCGGTGGGCCGAATTCAGGTGCCCGAGGCCATGTACGAGCGCCTCAAGGACGAATTCGTGCTGCAGGAGCGCGGCCACATCGACGTCAAGGGCAAAGGCCTCATGCGCACCTGGTATCTGATCGGGCGCAAGGCGGCCGGCGAAACCACCGAGGACACCACCGATCTGCTGGCAGGGGATTCACGCAAGGCCCACGTGTAGCCCAAAGTGCCCTATACCCAAGGCGGCGTTTGTGTCAGACTGCGGCCATGCAAACCACACCTGGATCTCCCCCTGCTCCAAGTTTGTTGCCGCATCTGTGGAAATCGACCCTGCTGTCGGGACTTCTGTCGCTGGCTCTCGGCATTGTGGTGCTGGCGTGGCCCGGAATATCCATCGTGGTCGCCGCAACCGCTTTCGGCGTCTATCTGCTGATCACCGGCGCCGCACAGGTGTTCTTCGCTTTCAGCCTGCACGTCTCGGCGGGAAGCCGGATCCTGCTCTTCATCAGCGGTGCCGCGTCACTCATCCTGGCGTTGTTGGCGTTTCGCCATTTCGGTCAGGGATACGCAATCCTGTTGTTAGCCATTTGGATTGGCATCGGATTCATCTTCCGCGGCGTCGGCACGACGGTCTCGGCCATCCAGGACCCGCACCTGCCGGGGCGGGGATGGGCGATCTTCATCGGCCTGATCAGTCTGCTCGCCGGCATCGTCGTCCTGGCGTCACCGCTCGAATCGATTGTCACGCTGGCGCTCGTGGTCGGGGTCTGGTTCGTGGTCCTCGGCATCTTCGAGATCCTGTCGTCCTTCGGCATCCGCAAGGCGTCGAAGACCCTGGCCCCCTGAGGCGGCTCTAGGTAGCGCCGGCCCCAGCCCTTCTACTACACTTTGTAGTAGCCGTGTCGTACGGCTCCGCAGTTTCGGGAGATGACAGATGAATGTCGTCGATATTTCGCGGTGGCAGTTCGGTATCACTACCGTCTACCACTTCATCTTCGTGCCGCTCACCATCGGTTTGGCGCCCCTGCTGGCGGTCATGCAGACGGTTTGGGTGGTCACGGATAACGCCGCGTGGTACCGGCTCACCAAGTTCTTCGGCAAGTTGTTCCTGATCAACTTCGCCATCGGCGTGGCGACGGGGATCGTCCAGGAATTCCAGTTCGGCATGAACTGGAGCGAGTATTCGCGGTTCGTCGGCGACATCTTCGGCGCGCCGCTGGCCATGGAGGGCTTGTTCGCCTTCTTCTTCGAGTCCACCTTCATCGGGTTGTGGATTTTCGGTTGGGGCCGGCTGCCGAAGCTGATCCACCTGGCCTGTATCTGGATCGTCGCGATCGGTGTGAACGTGTCCGCGTTCTTCATTATCGTCGCGAACTCGTTCATGCAGCATCCAGTTGGCGCGCACTACAACCCGGCGACACATCGTGCCGAGCTGGACAGCATCACCGCGCTGCTGGGCAATAACACTGCGCGGTGGGCGTTTACCCACACGGTCGCCGGCGCATTGCTGACCGCTGCGACGTTCGTCGCGGCCATCAGCGCCTGGTTCCTGGTCCGTTCGCGCCGCCCGGCGACCGCCACCCCCGCCGCGGAATCGGACGCGCGCTCCATGTTTCGTCCGGCGGCCATCCTGGGGTGCTGGGTGGTGCTGCTCGCGGCCGTCGGCCTGTTCTTCACCGGTGACCGCCAGGGCAAGCTGATGTTCGTTCAGCAACCGATGAAGATGGCGTCGGCGGAATCGTTGTGTGGCACCGAAACCGACCCCGACTTCTCGATTCTCACCGTGGGCACGCACAACAACTGCGACAGCATCACCCGCGTCATCGAGGTCCCCTACGTGCTGCCGTTCCTCGCGGAGGGGCGGACCAGCGACGTGACTTTGCAGGGCGTCCGCAATATCCAGCAGGACTTCGAGCAACGATTCGGCCCAAACGACTACCGGCCCAACCTGTTTGTCACGTACTGGTCGTTCCGCGCGATGATCGGGTTCCTGGCCGTTCCGATATTGTTCGCGCTTGCCGCGCTGTGGCTCACCCGCGGCGGCCGAGTGCCCAACCAGCGGTGGTTCTCCTGGCTGGCGCTGCTGACCATTCCCACGCCGTTCCTGGCGAACATCTCCGGGTGGGTGTTCACCGAAATGGGGCGACAACCCTGGATCGTCGCACCGAATCCGACCGGCGACCAACAGGTTCGGTTCACTGTCCACGAGGCCGTCTCGCACCATGCCCCCGGCATGGTCGTCACCTCCCTGGTGACGTTCACTCTCGTCTACGCGGTGCTCGCGGTCGTCTGGTTCTGGCTGCTCAAGCGTTACGTCACCGAAGGGCCGCGGGAACACGACGCCGAACCGGCTCCCCCGCCGGCACCCCACGACGACGAGGTGGCGCCGCTCTCGTTCGCCTACTAGGCCGAGACTCACGAACTCAGAAAGGGGCTGACCGATGGGACTCCAGCAGTTGTGGTTCGGCATCATCGGGTTGCTGTTCCTCGGTTTCTTCGTACTGGAGGGCTTCGATTTCGGCGTAGGCATGCTGATGGAACCGCTCGCCCGCGTGGGGATCGGCGAGGCCGAACCCATCCGGCGCACGGCGCTCAACACCATCGGCCCGGTCTGGGACGGCAACGAAGTGTGGCTGATCGTGGGCGGCGCGGGCATGTTCGCCGCGTTTCCGGGCTGGTATGCAACCGTGTTCTCCACGCTGTACCTGCCGCTGCTGGCCATTCTGTTCGGCATGATCCTGCGCGCCGTGGCGATCGAGTGGCGCGGCAAGGTCGACGACACAAAGTGGCGCGGCTGGGCCGATTTCGGCATCGCCGCCGGTTCCTGGCTGCCCGCCGTTTTGTGGGGCGTTGCCTTCGCCGTCCTCGTCCGCGGCCTGCCGGTGGACGCCGACGGGCAGGTCAACCTGTCGATCACCGACGTGCTCAACGCCTACACCCTGCTGGGCGGCTTGGCCACCGCCGGACTGTTTCTGCTCTACGGCGCGGTGTTCATCTCGCTGAAGACCTCCGGGGCGATCCGCGACGACGCCCACCGGCTGGCGGTGTGGCTGTCGCTGCCGGTGACCGGACTGGTTGCGGGCTTTGGGATCTGGACACAACTGGCCTACGGCAAGGGCTGGACCTGGCTGGTACTCGCCGTCGCCGTGGTGGCGCAGCTGGCGGCGGTGCTGCTGGTATGGCGGCGCATCTCCGATGGCTGGGCGTTCGCCTGCACCGCGACCGTCGTTCTTGCGGTGGTGATCCTGTTGTTCGGCGCGCTGTACCCGAACCTGGTGCCGTCCACGCTGAACAAGCAGTGGAGCCTGACGATCTACAACGCCTCGTCGACGCCATACACCCTCAAGGTCATGACGTGGGTTACCGCGTTCATGGCTCCGCTGACGGTGGTATACCAGGCGTGGTCGTACTGGGTTTTCCGGCAACGGATCTCGGCGGACCGGATACCGCCGTCCATCGGCCTGGCGAGGCGGGTGTCCTGAGCGCGACCGATTCGCCGCCCGGCTCAAGAGCGCGGGGCCCACTGGACCCGCGACTGTGGCAGGCATCGAGCGCCCTGCGCCGCTACCTGACCGCGACGGTGTGCTGCGGAGCGGTGATCTCCGGCTGCGCGATCGGCTCGGCGATCGTGCTGGCGGGCGTGGTTGCCCGCGCCGTCAGCGATCGCTCGGCGCACAGCCCGCGCGTCTGGCTCGGGCCGCTGTCGGTCCTGTTGCTGCTGTGGACCATTCGCACGTTGGCGCACTGGTTGCAGGCCCGGTTGGGTCAACGCGGCGCCAGCGCGGTCATCGCCGATCTGTCCGGTCAGGTGCTCACGGCGGTGACCGCCCGCCAGCCCGGTGAGCTCGCCGAACAGCGGGATGCCGCCGCGGTGGTGGTCACGCGAGGCCTCGACGGCCTACGCCCCTACTTCACCGGGTACCTGCCCACGTTGCTGCTCGCCGGGATCCTCACCCCGGCGACCGTCGCCGTCATCGCTCTCTACGACCTGAAATCGGCGGCGATCGTGGCGATCACCTTGCCCCTCATACCGATTTTCATGGTCCTGATCGGCCTGGCAACCGCGGACCGGTCGGCGGCGGCCCTGGCCGCCATGACGACACTGCAGGGACGGTTGCTCGATCTCATCGCCGGCATCCCCACCCTGCGGGCACTGGGACGCGGTCGGGGCCCGGAACGCCGGATCGCCGAACTGGCTGCCGCGCACCGCCGCTCGGCCATGGCGACCCTCCGGATCGCGTTCCTGTCGGCACTGGTGCTGGAACTGCTGGCGACGCTGGGCGTGGCGCTGATCGCGGTGGGGATCGGTTTCCGCCTGGTGTTCGGAGAGATGACGCTGGCGACCGGCCTCACTGTGCTGTTGCTGGCACCCGATGTCTACTGGCCGCTGCGCCGCATCGGCGTGGAATTCCACGCCGCACAGGACGGAAGAACCGCCGCCGACAAGGCCTTCGCCCTCATCGGCCAGCCGACCCCACCAAAAGCCCGAGGTGAGACGGTCACCGCCCGCGGCGCGGAGATCCGCCTCGACGGGCTCAGCGTCGCCGGTCGCGACGGCCACGCGCCGCGCGACCTCACCGCACTCATCGAACCGGGCGCCGTGACGGTACTGACCGGACGCAACGGTGCAGGCAAAAGCACGACGCTGCAGGCAATCACCGGGGTCACCGTGCCGTCCTCGGGCCGGGTCACCGTGGCCGGCATCGACGTCGCCGATCTGCAGCCTGGCGCCTGGTGGCGGCAGTTGTCGTGGCTTCCGCAGCGCCCGGCGCTCGTCCCGGGAACGGTTCGGGACAACCTGGTCCTGTTCGGCGACCTGGACGACCTCGAAACAGCCTGTGCGGCCTCCGATTTCGATACGGTGCTGGCCGACCTGCCCGATGGGCTGGACACGGTGCTCGGCCGTGGCGGCGTCGGCCTGTCACTGGGGCAGCGGCAACGGCTCGGCCTCGCCCGGGCGCTCGGATCGTCCGCACCCGTGCTGCTGCTCGACGAGCCCACCGCGCACCTCGATGCGCATGCCGAGGAACGCGTGTTACGGGCCATCGTGGAGCGCGCCCGTTCGGGTGCGACCGTCGTCGTCGTCGGGCACCGCGCACCGGTTCTGGCGATCGGTGACCGGGTGGTCGAAGTGGTCGCCGACAGTGGGGTGCGTTATGTCCCGGTCTGATCCGCTGTTGGCGGCCGCGCCGCTGCTGCGGCCCCGACTCCCCCGGCTATTTGCGGCCATCGCGCTGGGCGTGCTGTCCCTGGGCAGCGCGCTGGCGCTGGCCGGTGTCTCGGCCTGGCTCATCACGCGGGCCTGGCAGATGCCGCCCGTGCTGGACCTGTCGGTCGCGGCCGTCGCGGTGCGCGCTTTCGCGATTTCGCGGGGGGTATTGCACTACTGCGAGCGGCTGGTCACCCACGACACCGCGCTACGCGCGGCCGGCACCGCCCGGGCGGGGATCTATCACCGGCTGGCCCACGGGCCGGCGGCGGCCGCCGTCCGTCTGCACAGCGGCGAACTCGTCACCCGCGTGGGCTCCGATGTCGAAGAACTGGCCAACGTGCTGGTGCGTGCCGTGGTGCCGATCGGGGTCGCGGTGGTGCTGGGTCTGGCGGCGACCGTGGTGGTCGCGGCCATCTCGCTGCCGGCCGCGGCGGTGCTGGCGATCTGCCTGCTGGTCGCGGGCCTCGTCGCACCGCGGTTAGCGGCCAGGGCCGCGGCCAGCCAGGAAAGCCTTGCCCGGCAGCATCATTCCGACCGCGATACGTCGGCGATGATCGCTCTGGAACACGCGCCCGAGCTTCGCGTCGCCGGCCTGCTCCCCCGCGTCATCGCCGAATCGCAACGCCGCCAACGCGCGTGGGGCAGCGCGCTCGACGCGGCCGCCCGACCGGCCGCCATCGCCGAGTCCGCGCCGACCGCCGCAATCGGGGCCAGCGTGCTCGGCGCGGTGGTGGCCGGTATCTGGCTGGCCCCTTCGGTCGCGCCCACCACCCTCGCCGTCCTGATGTTGTTGCCGCTGTCCGCGTTCGAGGCGATGACACCGTTGCCGGCCGCCGCGGTCCAGTTGACCCGATCGCGCATCGCCGCCCGCCGTCTGCTCGACCTGACGACGAGCGACCGCCCGCCTCAGCCCGAATCGCCCGCGGCCCCGCCGCAGCCCGACGCCGTGGTGTCCGCCGACATTCGGGCCGGGCACGCCGGAGCGGCCCGCTCGAACCGCATCACGCTGGAGCTGCCCCCGGGTGCCCGGCTGGCCGTCACCGGCGCCAGCGGGTGCGGCAAGACCACGCTGCTGATGACGCTCGCCGGGCTACTTCCTCCGCTCGAGGGACAGGTGATCCTCGGCGGCACCGATCTGACCGCCTTCCACGAAGACGACTTGCGCGGCGCCGTCTGTTTTTTCGCCGAGGACGCGCACGTCTTCGCCACCACGGTTCGAGACAACCTGCTGGTGGCCCGCGGCGACTGCCGGGACGCCGAACTGGAGGTCGCGCTGGACGCGGTCGGGCTGGGCGCCTGGCTCGCCGGTCTGCCCGAGAACCTGTCGACGGTGTTGACCGGTGGCGCGCAGGCGCTTTCGGGCGGTCAGCGCAGGAGGCTGCTACTGGCGCGGGCGATGCTCTCGGCCGCCCGGATCGTGCTGCTCGACGAGCCGACCGAGCACCTGGACGCCGCCGACGCCGAACCGATACTCCGCGACCTGCTGGGGCCGAATTCCGCGCTGATGTCGGCAGATCGGACCGTGGTGGTGGCTACCCACCACCTGCCCGAGGGCATTGGGTGTCGCGAACTGCACCTCGATGCGCTCAGAGGTGTCGCCGGCGCGGCATGAACTCCAGCGACAGCAGCACGATCAACAACTGAACGATCTGAGTCATGGAGACCAGCGCGTAGCGCTGGGTGTCCAGCGCGTGGAACTTGCGCACGTAGCGGTACAGCGACTCGAGGGCGATCAGCGGGTCGAGAACATGGATCAACCGATAGAAGACGCGCTGGACGCGGCTGCGATTCTTCTCGTCGAAGATTTCCGGGAACGCCGCGAACGCGAGGGAAAGCCGTTGGGCGCCATTCTCTTTGCCGGCCATGATCATGTCCACGCTGAGGCGTTCGTCGATGCCGTTGGGGGCTCCGCGCCGACGCCACGGCACGTCGAGCGTGATGTCGCTGCCGCCACCGGCGGTCGCGTACCGGTGGAATCCCTGCACCTTGCCCGAGGCGTCCCGGGCCAGGATCAGCTGTATGCCGGGGAACCGGCCCTCCAGCACGCCGTCGAGGTTCATGTGGAATCCGCGCTCCGTGTGGGCCGCCTTGCTCGACGCGCGGACCACCTCGGTCAGCTCGGCCAGTTGCTCATCGCTGAGTTCCTGCTCCCCGACGATCTCGGTCGTGATGCCGCAGTTGTGGGAGCGCTGCACCGCCTGGCGCAGGTTGCGGAACTTGCGCCCCACCATGTCGAAACCGGTGACGTCGACGACGACGTCACGCCCGATCGGGACGGCGCGCAACGACTGTCCGAGCACCGCGGCGTCGTTCCACAATTCGAGCCGTCGCGCGCCGCAACCGACCACCGCGATTCGCCAGCCGTGGGTGTGGCACATGGCGGCGAAGTCGGCGACCAGCTCGGGGAATCGGGTCTCGTCACCGATCGGGTCACCGCCGACCACGGCGATACCCAGGCGCGTCCGGTAGGCCAGCGCGGCGCTGCCGTCCGCGGTGAAGTGGTAGCTCTTGCCCGTCTGCATCGCGAAGGGCGCGAGCGGATCATCCCGGGTGGCCTGGATCAGTTTCCACACCCGGGGCAGATCCTCCGGACGCGGATGCGACGAAGTCGGCCACATCAGCACCATGCCGGAGCTGGCGATCACCAGGTCGCCGAGCAGATCGAAGGACAGCACATGCAGGCCAAGCCCGGCCAGCACGAAGAAGAACGCCGCGACGGCGTGCATGGCCGTCACGGGACGCCCCAGGAAGATGCCGCGTGCGATCCACGCCACCGCGACCAGTACGGTCAGCGACCAGGCCAACCGATCGGTGTAGTGCCACGCCGGATGGTGATGGTGGCGAACCAGGATTTCGGCCAGCCAGCAGGTGGCGCTCAACAGCGCCAGCGCACCAATCAGCCGGGCCGCCCGCGAATCGACCGAGACGACCACGCGTTCGCGCGCGCGGGCCTTCGCTGAGACGTCCACCACGGGCCCGCTCACACTCACCTCCCGATGCGCTGAAATTCCAGCTGGGCGGCTGTTTGCCGCCTCTGCACCGAATACCCGGCAGCTAAAAACCTACGCTCGATACCGGCCCCGACGGGCCGATTTCGCCGCGATGTCCTGCGGGTACTCCACCCTGTCTATCGGCGGGCGGGCGGAAAGTATTTCAGCACCCCTTCTTGGACCACCGTCGCGAGGAGCTGCCCGGAGCGATCGAAGAAGTGGCCGGTGCCGAGCCCGCGCGAATCCGCGGCCACCGGCGACGACGTCGAATACAAGACCCAGTCGTCGAAGTCGACCTGCCGGTGAAACCACACGGAATGGTTGGCGGAGGCGGCGAAGATGCGGTCGAAACCCCACGACAGTCCGTGGGTGGTGATCACCGAGTCCAGCACCGTGGTGTCCGAGGAGTACACCATGGTCGCGGTGTGCAGCACCGGGTCGTCGGGCATGGTGCCGCCGGCCTTCATCCACACCCGGTTGTGCGGCAACCGGTCGCCCTTCTCGCGCATCACCCAGGCCGGGTCGTTGGTGTAGCGCCACTCGATCGGCTGCAGCGCGTTGACGAAGTGCGGAACGGTCTCCTCGTAGCCGCGAAGCAGCTCGCTGATCGGCGGCTGCGTTTCGGGCTCGCCCACCTGCGGCGGGTCGACGGCGTGTTCGAGGCCGCGGCCGCCGGACATGTAGGAGATCATCGCCGAGGACAACAGGACGCCGTCCTGCACCGCGTCCACGCGCCGGTTGGCGAAGCGCCGCTCGTCACGCAGCCGGGTGACGTGGAATTCGATGTCCTTGGCGGTGTCACCGCCGTTGATGAAGTGCACCGACAGCGCGCTGGGCGGCAGGTCGCCCCGGATCAGCGTGCGGCTGCTCGCCACGAACGACTGGGCCATGAGCTGGCCGCCGAATGTCCGCATCGGGTTCTTGCTGGGATGAGACCCGATGAAACGGTCGTCGGCGACCCGATTGAGGTCGAGGGTCGCAAGCAGTTCCTTGAAGTCGGAATCGGTGCTGATCGCGGCCTCTCCTTGGCTCATTCGCTTATTGCCCGGCGCTTAGACGTCGTCCTCACCGATCCGGTGCACGTGGATAAGGTTGGTCGACCCTACTGTGCCAGGTGGCGCACCGGCCACGATCACCACCAGGTCACCGCGCTTGTAGCGACCGAGTTCCAGCAGCGACTTGTCGACCTGCCGGATCATGCCGTCGGTGGAGGTCATCATCGGGACGATGAACGTCTCGGTGCCCCACGTCATGGCGAGCTGGCTGCGGACCTCGGGCCACGCGGTGAAGGCCAGCAGCGGCAGCGGGGTGTGCAGGCGCGCCAGCCGCTTGACGGTGTCGCCGGACTGGGTGAAGGCGACCAGCGCCTTGGCGTCCAGGCGCTCGCCGATGTCGCGGGCGGCGTAGGAGATCACCCCGCGCTTGGTGCGCGGCACGTGCGTCAGCGGTGGAGCGGCGGTGGAATTGTCCTCGACGGCGCAGATGATCCGCGACATGGTCCGCACGGCCGCCAGCGGGTACTTTCCGACCGACGTCTCGCCGGACAGCATCACCGCGTCGGCGCCGTCGAGCACGGCGTTGGCGACGTCGGAAGCCTCGGCGCGCGTCGGCCGGGAGTTCTCGATCATGGAGTCGAGCATCTGGGTCGCCACGATGACGGGTTTGGCGTTCTCCCGGGCCATCTGGATGGCCCGCTTCTGCACCAGTGGCACCTCTTCCAGCGGCAGCTCGACGCCGAGGTCGCCGCGGGCCACCATGATCGCATCGAAGGCCAGCACGATCGCTTCCAGATTGTCCACGGCTTCCGGCTTTTCCAGCTTGGCGATCACCGGCACCCGCCGCCCGACCCGGTCCATCACCTCGTGCACCAGCTCGACGTCGGACGGCGAGCGCACGAAGGACAGCGCGACCAGGTCGACACCGAGGTCCAGCGCGAACGTGAGGTCCTCGATGTCCTTCTCCGACAGGGCCGGAGCGGTCACATTCATCCCCGGCAGCGACATGCCCTTGTTGTTGCTGACCGGACCGCCTTCGGTCACGGTGCAGATCACGTCGTCGCCCTCGATGCCTGAAACGACCAGTCCGATGTTGCCGTCGTCGATCAGCACCCGGTCGCCGACCGTCGCGTCCGCGGCCAGCCTCTTGTAGGTGGTCGACACGCGGTCGTGGCTGCCCTCGCAGTCGGCGACGGTGATGCACACGGTTTCGCCGTCGGCCCAGTAGGTGGCCCCGGTGGCGAACCGGCCCAGCCTGATCTTCGGGCCCTGCAGGTCGGCGAGGACACCGACCGCGCGGCCGGTGGTGTCAGAAGCGGCCCGTACCCGCTCATAGGCGGCCTTGTGGTCGGAGTAGTCGCCGTGACTGAAGTTCAACCGGGCGACGTCCATTCCCGCCTCGACCAGCGCCAGGATCAGCTCGTCCGAATTTGTCGCAGGGCCAAGGGTGCAGACGATCTTCCCGCGTCTACTCACGCCGACCCAGCATAGTCGCGTGGGTCCGCCACGGTCCGACCGAACGGGGTGTCGCGCTGTGCGTGGTTAACCACTATTGATCGCCGGAAACAGGGGGAAGCCGGGCAGGTTACGCAGCACCGTCCAGGCGATGATGGCCACCACCATCGTCAGCCACGCCGGCGTCGAGAGCGCCGGTCTGCCACGGCCGCGGCGAATCAGCAGCCAGCCCGCCAGCATCGGGATGCCGACCAACAGGAAAACATTGTCATTGACGGCGGCGAACAGGCCACCGTGCAGCAGATCATGCGTCATCCGCAGGCCACCGCAGAACGGACAATTCCAGCCGGTGAGCAATCTGAAGGGGCACTGGGGATACAACGAATTGGTGTTGTGCGGGTCGACCAGGCCGACGTAGCCGAGCGCACCGCCGAGCACGACGACGGTGCCGGCTGCGACGTACCGGCGCGGGCGGTGACACTGCTCCGCCACGGGCCCGGCGGAATTGGGTTGCGTCACATGTTCAGCATGCCAGACGGCGCGGCCACTAGGGGTTCGACGACCGATTCCTTCGCAGCCGCCACCGGCTGCGTGGTGTCTCGTACGGCTCGGCGGCCGAAGCCGGTTCGGCCGAGTCCTGTGACGGCTTTGGCTCGGGTTCGTCCGCCTCGGCTTTGGGCTTTTCGGGTTCTTCGGCTTCGGCCTCTTCGGGCTCTTCCGTTTCGGCTTCGGGCTCTTCGGCTTCGGCCTCTTCCGCGTCGGCTTCTTCGGGTTCTTCCGTTTCGGCGTCGGGCTCTTCGGCTGCGGGCTGTTCGGCGTCGGCTTCTTCGGGTTCTTCCTCGTCGACCTCTTCGGCTTCGGGCTCTTCGGCTGCGGGCTGTTCGGCTTCCGCTGTTTCTGCTTCGGCTTCGGCCTCTTCCGCCTCGGCCTCCTCGGCCGTGGCTTCGTCGGGCTCCGCCGCCTCCGCGCTGACCGGCTCGGCCTCCGCGGTTTCCGGCTCGTCGGCTTCGTCGGCGTTATCCGTTTCGGCTGCGTCGGCGGATTCGGTGCCGGCCGCGCCCGCCGCGGTCGATGCCCCAGCTGCGGCGACGGTCGCGAGCTCTTCCGCCGGCTCCGCTTCCGCGGATTCCTCGGCCTCGTTGCCGCGCAGGCTTTCGGGGGCCTCGCGTCCCTTCGGCGCCACCATGAGGTACACCACGGCCCCGATGAACACGAAAGTCGATGTGAACGAATTGATCCGGATGCCCGCGATGTGAGTGGCGGTGTCGTCGCGCAGCAACTCGACACCGAAGCGCCCGACGCAGTAGCTGGCCACGTACAAGGCAAAGAGTCGCCCGTGGCCCAACGCGAATCGTCGGTCCGCGTAGATCAATACGGCGAAAACCAGGACGTTCCAGATCAATTCGTACAGGAACGTCGGCTGCACGACGAGTGCCACCTGGCCCGTCGACACACCGTCCAGCGAATGGGGGTCGATGTATCCCGACGGGTCACGGCGGTAGAAGATCTGCAGACCCCACGGCAGGGTGGTCTCCCGGCCGTAGAGCTCCTGGTTGAAATAGTTGCCGAGCCGGCCGATGGCCTGCGCCAAGATGATTCCCGGCGCAATCGCGTCGGCGAATGCCGGCAGCGGAATCCCGTGACGCCGGCAGGCGATCCACGCACCGACGCCGCCCAGGGCTACCGCGCCCCAGATGCCCAGGCCGCCGTCCCAAATGCGTACGGCCCCGGCCAACCCGGCGCCCCCCGGCCCCCAATAGGTCCGCCAGTCGGTGGCCAGGTGATAAAGCCGGCCGCCCACCAACCCGAACGGCACCACCCACAACGCGATGTCATAGATCACCCCGCGCTGCCCGCCGCGGGCTTCCCAGCGGCGGTCACCGATCAGCAGCGCCGCCACGATGCCGGTGATGATGAACAGCGCGTAGGCGCGAATGGGCAGCGGCCCGAGGTGCCAAACACCCTGTGGCGGGCTGGGAAAATACGTCGGCAACATCGTCATCAGGCGGATGCCTTCTGCCGAACGCCTGCCGCCAACTCCTCGGTCAGCGCCCGCAGCGCGGGCAACCCGCCCTCACCGAGCGCCGATACCAGCGCGGAGCCGACGATGACGCCGTCGGCGTAGCTGCCGATCTGCGCCGCCTGCTCTCGCGACCGCACCCCCAGGCCGACACCGACGGGTATGTCCGACACCGCCTTCACCCGTTGCACCAGTTCGGGCGCGGCGTTCGACACCGCGTCACGCGCCCCGGTGACCCCCATCGTGGAAGCAGCGTAGACGAACCCGCGCGACGCCTCGACCGTCATCGCCAGCCGTTGCGGCGTCGACGAGGGCGCCACCAGAAAAATGCGATCCAACCGATGCTCCTCAGCTGCGGCCAGCCACTGGCCGGCTTCGTCGGGGATGAGATCTGGAGTGATCATGCCCTGCCCACCGGCCGACGCGAGATCCCGCGCGAACGCGTCGACCCCATACCGCAGCACCGGATTCCAATAGGTCATCACCACCGCGCGGCCGCCGGCCGCCCTGATCGCCTCGACCGCGGCCAGGGTGTCCCGCACCCGCACCCCCCCGTGCAGCGCGACCTCGGTGGCCCGGGCGATGGTCGGCCCGTCCATGCCGGGATCCGAATACGGCACACCGACTTCGATGATGTCGCAGCCGGATTCGACCAGGGCGAGCATTCCGTCGACCGAACCCGCCACGTCGGGGTAGCCGGTGGGCAGATAACCGATCAGCGCCGCGCGATTGTCTTTGCGGCACATGTCGAAAACCGGCCCTAGCCGGCTGGCTTGCTTTTGTTCCACGGTCATCGCTCGCTGGGCCCCATCAAGCCGAACCATTTCGCGGCCGTCTCGACGTCCTTGTCACCCCGGCCCGACAGGTTCACCACGATGATGGCGCCCTGCCCCAATTCGAGGCCGAGCTTGACCGCACCGGCGATCGCGTGCGCAGATTCGATGGCCGGAATGATTCCCTCGGTGCGGCACAGCAGCGCGAACGCATCCATCGCCTCGGAGTCGGTGATCGGCCGGTATTCGGCACGCCCGATCTCCTTGAGATATGCGTGTTCGGGGCCCACCCCCGGATAATCGAGACCCGCTGAGATCGAATGGGATTCGATGGTCTGCCCGTCCTCGTCCTGCAGCAGGTAAGAGAACGACCCCTGGAAAGCCCCCGGCGAACCGCCGGCGAATGTTGCTGCGTGCCTTCCCGTTTCGACGCCGTCGCCGGCCGCCTCGAAGCCGACCAGGCGCACCCCCGGGTCGTCGATGAACGGGTGGAAGATCCCGATCGCGTTGGATCCGCCCCCGACACAGGCCACCACCGCGTCAGGCAACCGGCCGGCCTGGGCCTGGATCTGCACGCGCGCCTCCAACCCGATGATTCGCTGAAAATCGCGCACCATCGCCGGAAAGGGATGCGGCCCCGCCGCGGTGCCGAAGCAGTAGTAGGTGGTGTCGGAGTTGGTCACCCAGTCCCGAAACGCCTCGTTGATGGCATCTTTGAGCGTTTTCGAGCCGCTCTGGACCGACACCACCTCCGCGCCCAGCAACCGCATCCGCGCCACGTTGAGCGCCTGGCGGGCGGTGTCCACGGCACCCATGTAGATGACGCATTCCAGGCCGAGCAGCGCGCACGCGGTGGCCGTGGCGACGCCGTGCTGGCCGGCGCCGGTCTCGGCGATGACCCGGTTCTTGCCCATTCTCTTGGCCAGCAGGGCCTGACCGAGGACGTTGTTGATCTTGTGAGAACCGGTGTGGTTCAGGTCTTCTCGCTTGAGGAAGATGCGCGCCGAGCCGGCATGTTCGGACAGCCGGGCGGCCTCGTACAGCGGTGACGGCCGGCCGGCGTAGTTGACCTGCAGGTCGTCCAAGGTGTCCAGGAAATCGGGGTTGATGCGTTCCTTCTCGTAAGCGGCGGTGACCTCTTCGATCACAGCCATCAACGCCTCCGCGACGTAGCGTCCGCCGTAGAGACCGAAATGACCACCGGCGTCCGGTTCGTGACGGGTGGGTTCGGCGACGGCTGCACTCGGAAGGGGAAGGTCCGGGCGGGACAGGTTGACCATCACCAAGGCTCTACGCGGGGACGGCTCATCGGGTTCAACGTTTCAGCGCCGGGGCTCTTCAACTGACTTAACGACTAGCGGGACGGTTTCGGGCAGGACGGGTGGGTACCCGCGGTGACCAGGTCGGCGACCGCGGCGCGCGGGTCACCGCTTTTGACCAAACCCTCGCCGACCAAGACGGCGTCCGCGCCGGCACCGGCATAGGCCAACAGGTCCCCGGTGCCACGGACACCGGACTCGGCGATCCTGATCACGTTGCTGGGCAGCCCGGGCGCGATCCGCGCGAAGCAGTCCCGGTCGACCTCCAGCGTGGCGAGATCGCGCGCGTTGACACCGATTACGTTGGCCCCGGCCTTCAGCGCCCGGTCGGCCTCCTCCTCGGTGTGCACCTCGACAAGGGCTGTCATGCCCAGTGATTCGGTGCGGTCGAGCATCGATACCAGAGCCGACTGGTCCAGCGCGGCCACGATGAGCAGCAGCATGTCGGCCCCGTGGGCGCGGGCCTCGTGGATCTGATATGGCTGCACGACAAAGTCTTTGCGCAACACCGGTATCGAGACCGCGGCCCGAACGGCGTCGAGGTCGTCGAGGGAGCCGTGGAAACGGCGCTCCTCGGTCAGAACGCTGATGATCCGGGCTCCGCCGTCCTCGTAGGCCCGGGCCAGTTTCGCCGGATCGGCAATGGTCGCCAGGGATCCCGCCGACGGACTGGCGCGCTTCACTTCGGCGATGACGCCGATGCCGGGCTCGCGCAGGGCGGCCATCACGTCACGCGGCGGCGCGGCGGCGGCAGCGGCGGCCTTGATTTCGGACAGGCTGATGAGGGCTTCGCGCGCGGCAACGTCGGCCCGGACTCCCTCGAGGATGGAGTCAAGCACGGTAGCCGGACTCATGCCTGTTGCTTCCCTTCGCGCCGTTACCCATCGCCACCCGACGGCCTACCTGACGAACTCCGGTCGATCGCGACGACGTGAATGAAGGGTAGCGGCCCTCGGCTGGCGGCCCGTCACCGACCCTCGGTGTCCGAGCCGTGCGGCCGATCGGTCGGGTCACGCGTTGGGTCACAGCCCTCGTCAAGCGCGTCCCAGATCATCCGCTCCGACATTTCCGGCGTCTCCGGCTTCTCCAGCATCGCGCCATCGGTGCCCTCGCGTAGCGCATTTGAGCGGCGCGTCGCCGGCGCCGCATACTTTTCCGCGCTCAACTGGGCCGACCCGGAATCTCCGGCCGATCGCAGCAACAGGACGGCCGCGATCAGGGTGCACGCCGCCGCCGCCACCGCGATGCCCGCTCCCCAATACCGTCGCTCGCTGCCCACCAGCGACATCAGGGCGACGTGCGCCAGATCGGCCCCGCGCACGGCGACGTCCGGCAGCACCCACAGGCTGACCCCGAGATATCCGACCGCCAGGCTGGCCACCGCCAGCAGCCCCGCCAGCACGCGCAACGGCCAGCCGCGCACCGCGATCGCCGCCACGGCCGTCGCCAGCATGAGCACCGCCAACGGCAACAACGCCGTCGACCACGACGCGCCGGACAGCGTCACCTCGCGCGGCGGTCCCAGCCCGTCGAACGACCGGATCACCACCCACGGCAGCCGGGACGCCGCCCACAGCGCCGCCGCGGATCCCACCAGCAACACCTGGGCCACCCCGACGGTCAGCCGGGCCCGCCGACTCGGCCTGGCCTCAGTCATGGCGGCCGGTATCCGGGGCGGTCAGCGTCTCGGCGGCGGCGATCGCGTTGAGCACCGCGCGCGCCTTGTTGGCGGCCTCGGTGTACTCGTAGGGCCCGTTCGAGTCGGCCACCACACCCCCGCCGGCCTGCACATACGCGGTGCCGTCGCGCATCAGCGCGGTGCGGATGGCGATCGCGAAGTCGGCGTTGCCGGCGAAGTCGAGGTAGCCGACGACGCCGCCGTAGAGGCCGCGACGCGTCTTCTCCACCTCCTCGATCAGCTCCATCGCCCGCACCTTCGGTGCGCCAGACAGCGTGCCGGCCGGGAAGCAGGCGGTCACCGCATCCAGGGCGGTCCGGCCCTCGGCGAGCATCCCGGTCACCGTCGACACCAGGTGCATGACGTGGCTGTAGCGCTCGATGTGGCTGTAATCCTCGACGCGCACGGTGCCCGGCGCGCAGACCCGGCCGAGGTCGTTGCGGCCCAGGTCCACCAGCATCAGGTGCTCGGCGCGCTCCTTCTCGTCGGCCAGCAGTTCCTTCTCCAGCAGCTGATCCTCTTCCTCGGTCTGCCCGCGCCACCGCGTGCCGGCGATCGGGTGCGTCGTCGCCCAGCCCTCCGTGACGGTGACCAGCGCCTCCGGACTGGAACCGACGACCGAAAAGTCCGTCCCACCACTGCCATTCGGCACATGCAGCAGGTACATGTACGGGCTCGGGTTGGTGACCCGCAACATCCGGTACACGTCGATCGGGTCGACGGCGGTATCCATCTCGAAGCGCTGGGAGGGGACGACCTGGAACGCCTCGCCTGCGGCGATCTGCTCGACGAGGTAGTCGACGATCTTCCCGTACTCCTCGACGGTGCGCTGCGAGCGGTACCGCGGCTCGGGCCGGTCGAACGTGGCGACCGTCGACGGCAGCGGCTGGCCGAGCGCCGAGGTCATCACGTCCAGGCGCGCGAGCGCGTCGTCGTAGGCCTCGTCGACCCGCTCGTCGGTGCCGTTCCAGTTCACCGCGTTGGCGATCAGCGTGATGGTGCCCTCGTGGTGGTCGACCGCCGCCACGTCGGTGGCCAGCAGCAGCAACATGTCCGGCAACTGCAGGTCGTCGACGGCCAGCTCGGGCAGGCGTTCCAGGCGCCGCACCATGTCGTAGGCGAACAACCCGACCATGCCGCCGGACAGCGGCGGCAGTCCGGGCAGGGTGCCGGTGGCCAGCAGCTCGAGGGTGGCCCGCAGCACGCGCAGCGGGTCGCCGCCGGTGGGCGCGTCCTGCGGCACGGCGCCCAGCCAGACCGCTTCCCCGTCGCGGACGGTCAGCGCCGACGGCGCGCCGGCGCCGATGAACGACCACCGCGACCAGGATCGGCCGTGCTCGGCGGATTCCAGCAGGAACGTGCCCGGGCGATTGGCGGCCAGCTTGCGGTAGGCCGACAGCGGCGTCTCGCTGTCGGCCAGCACCTTGCGGGTCACGGGAACCACGCGGTGCTCGGCTGCGAGCTGGCGGAAGTCCTCTCGGGAGGTCGTCGCGGCGAGGTGGGCGTGCACCGAACCATCCTCGCAGATGGGCTGATCAGGCCATCGGGCGTAGCCTGACGCCCATGAATACTGGTGACACCGTCGAGGACTTCGAACTTCCCGATCAGACGGGGACGCCGCGCAAGCTCAGCGAGTTGCTCTCCGGCGGCCCGGTGGTGCTGTTCTTCTACCCCGCCGCGATGACGCCCGGCTGCACCAAGGAGGCCTGTCATTTCCGCGACCTGGCCGCGGAATTCGCCGCCGTGGGCGCCAATCGGGTCGGCATCAGCGCCGATCCCGTGCAGAAGCAGGCCAAGTTCGCCGACATGCAGAAGTTCGACTACCCGCTGCTGTCGGACACCGAGGGCACCGTCGCCGCGCAGTTCGGCGTCAAGCGTGGCCTGCTCGGCAAGCTGCTGCCGGTCAAGCGCACCACCTTTGTCATCGACACCGATCGCACGGTGCTCAACGTGATTTCCAGCGAGTTCAGCATGGACACCCACGCCGACAAGGCATTGGAGACACTGCGCAGCCGGTCAGCGCCTAGGGGCTGATCGCCAGGAACACGTAGGCGGCGAGCAGTACCAGATGCAGCTCGCCCTGCAGCCGGGTGGCGCGCCCGGGTACGACCGTCAGCATGCTGATCACGACCGTCAGCGCTAGCAGCACCAGTTGAATGGGGCCCAGGCCGAGCACCAACGGTCCCTTGAGCCAGATGGACGCCAGGGCGATCACCGGGATGGTGAGCCCGATGCTGGCCATCGCCGAGCCATACGCCAGGTTGAGGCTGGTCTGGATGCGGCCCTGGCGCGCGGTGCGCGCGGCCGCCAGGGTCTCCGGCAACAGCACCAGCGCGGCGATCACCACGCCGACGAATGACTGCGGGAAGCCCACCGCTGTCACCGCGCTCTCGACGGCCGGTGACTCCTCCTCGGCCAGTCCCACCACCGCGACGAGGGCGACCAGCAGCAGCCCCAGACTGCCCAGCGCGGCGCCGCGGCTCGGCGGCTCGGCGTGGCTTTCATCCTCGAACAGCCGCTTCTTCTGGCCCTTCTGCGCGACCGGCAGGAAGAAGTCGCGGTGGCGCACCGTCTGCGTGAAGACGAAAACCAGATAGACCAGCAATGACGCGACCGCCGCGAACGTCAGTTGGCCCGGGGAGAACTCCCTGCCCACTTGGCTGGTGGTGAACGCGGGCAGCACCAGGCTCAGCGTCGCCAGCGTGGTGACCGTGGCCAGCGCGGCGCCACTGCCCTCGGCGTTGAACAGCGTCACGCCGTAGCGCCGCGAGCCGAGCAGCAGCGATAACCCCGCAATGCCGTTGGTGGTGATCATCGCCGCGGCGAAGACGGTGTCCCTGGCCAGGGTCGCGGCCTCGTTGCCCCCGGACGCCATGAGCGAGACGATGAGCGCCACCTCGATCACGGTCACCGCGGCCGCGAGCACCAGCGAGCCGAACGGCTCACCGACCCGGGCCGCGACCACCTCCGCGTGGTGCACCGCGGCCAGCACGGCTCCGATGAGCAACGCCGCCGCCAGCGCGACCAATGCCGGGCCCAGCTTCTCGCCCCAGATCACGGCCAGCACGCCGACGGCAAGCAGCGGTACGACCGCGGTCCACGACACCCGTCTCAACATCGACCGCCATTCTCATCCACGGCTCGCGATCGGGCGACTTCGGACCTCGGTCCTGATTTTTCGGCCCGTGCGGCGGTGATGCCGCGACGCCTTTGAGTCGAAAGTCCTCGGAGGTATGCGACCAAAGCCCCTACGTTTGCCCGACGGCGTTTCATAAGGTCCCAACACGCCTCGGGTTTACACGGGCTCGGCCGGAGGGAAGTCACGACAAGTCACGACAACCATATATCCGAACGCTGAACTCTCAGCGCGGCCGGAGCAAAGGGGGAAGCGGTGTTAGCTACTCGAACCACCGCAGAAAGCGGCGCCAACGGTCCGATTCGAAATCATCTCCGCAGTGTGAAGATTGAGGACCGCGACGCCTGGGTTTCCAAAGCACTCTGTCGCACCGGCGACCCAGATGAGTTGTTCGTTCGCGGCGCCGCCCAGAGAAGGGCCGCGACGATCTGCCGGCACTGCCCGGTGGTCCTGGAGTGCGGCGCCGATGCGCTGGAAAACCGGGTCGAGTGGGGAGTCTGGGGCGGCATGACGGAACGTCAGCGGCGCGCCCTGCTCAGGCAGCACTCCGACGTCGTGTCCTGGGTCGACTTCCTGGCCGCCGCCCGGCGGCAGCGTCGCGCCGCGATTTAGTGCCGGGGCGCCCGCTCGGGCAACAGCAACCTAGGACTCCGGCGCCAGCAGCAGATCGGCGTCGAAGCAGCTGTGGTCGCCGGTGTGGCAGGCGGCCCCCACCTGGTCGACCGTCAGCAGCACGGTGTCGCCGTCGCAATCCAGGCGCACCGAGTGGACGTGTTGGGTGTGACCGGACGTCGCGCCCTTGACCCACTGCTCGCCGCGGGACCGCGAAAAATAGGTCGCCTCACGGGTTTCGAGCGTGCGGGCCAGCGCCGCGTCGTCCATCCAGGCGACCATCAGCACGTCGCCGGTGCCACGCTCCTGCACGACGGCGGTGAACAGGCCGTCGGCGTTGCGCTTCAGCCGCGCGGCGATCCGTGGGTCCAGCGTCATCGCACGGTGATCCCTTCGGCGGCCATCGCGGCCTTCACCTGGCCGATGGTCAGCTCCCGGAAGTGAAAGACGCTGGCCGCCAACACCGCATCGGCCCCGGCGGCGACGGCGGGCGCGAAGTGCTCGACCGCGCCGGCGCCGCCGCTGGCGATCACCGGCACCGTGACCGCCGAGCGCACCGCCTGCAGCATCGGCAGGTCGAACCCGGCCTTGGTGCCGTCGGCGTCCATCGAGTTCAGCAGGATCTCCCCCACGCCCAGATCGGCACCGCGGGAAGCCCACTCGACGGCGTCGATCCCCGTCCCGCGGCGTCCGCCGTGGGTTGTGACCTCCCAACCGGACGGTGTGGGCACCGATCCCGGGGGGACCGTGCGGGCGTCGACCGACAGCACGATGCATTGCGAGCCGAACTGCCGCGCCATTTCTTCCAGCAGGTCGGGCCGGGCGATCGCGGCCGTGTTGATCGAAACCTTGTCGGCCCCCGCGCGCAGCAAGACGTCGACGTCGGCCACCGTGCGAACCCCGCCGCCGACGGTCAGCGGAATGAAAACCTGTTCGGCCGTGCGGCGCACCACGTCCAGCATGGTCGCCCGGCCCGAAGACGAGGCGGTGACGTCGAGAAAGGTGAGCTCGTCGGCGCCCTCGGCGTCGTAGGCGGCCGCGAGCTCGACGGGATCGCCCGCGTCGCGGAGGTTTTCGAAGTTGACCCCCTTGACGACTCGTCCGGCGTCGACGTCCAGGCACGGAATCACCCGCACCGCAAGGCCATTAGCGGTGGACATCTCAGAAGTCCTCCGGTCGGCCCGTGTTGCGCAGGAGCTCGAGTATCTCGGCGTGTGCGCGGGGGCCCGCGGCCAGTGCGGAATCCGACGCGGGGCTCCACGGCTCACCGTGGACGTCGGTCACGACACCACCCGCCGCCCGCACCAGCGCGACGCCGGCGGCGTGGTCCCACACATGACCGCCGAAACTGATCGAGCCACCAAGGACTCCGTCGGCAACGTAGGCCAGGTCGAGTCCGGTGGACCCGTGCATCCGCAACCGCGACGAGACCCGGCTCAGATTCTCCAGCACCGCGATCCGGTAGCGCCCCGGGAACCGGCCCCGCGCGTCGGCGCTGAACGAGCCGGCGCCGATGAGGGCGTCGGCCAGGTCGATGTCGGCCAGCGGCGGCTGCGCGACACCGTTTTTCATCAACGGACCGTCCACCACCGCGGTGTAGCGCTGGTCGACGAAGGGCAGCCAGGTCAGCCCGGCGACCGGGTCGCCGTGATGCAGCAGGCCGAGCAGGATCCCCGCCATCGGCGATCCGGCCGCGTAGTTGAACGTGCCGTCGACGGGGTCCAACACCCACACCCACTCCGAGTTGACGTCGGCGCCGCCGAACTCCTCACCGTGCACACCGATGCCGGTCGTCTCTTCCAGCGCGCCGACCACCTGCCGCTCGATCGCGAGGTCGACGTCGGTGGCGAAGTCGTTGCCCTTCTTCTGGACCGCCGAATCGGCGCGGTGGCCGGCCAGGAACGGCTCGGTGGCGTCGTCGAGGATCGCCGAAGCCTTCTCCACCAACGCGTCCAGGTCCGCCACGGCCCTACCCCGCGACCGCGGCCAGCGCCTGCGGCAGGGTGAACCGCCCGGCGTAGAGGGCTTTGCCCACGATGGCGCCCTCGACCCCGCGGTCGGTGAGGGTCGCGATCGCGCGCAGGTCGTCCAGGCTCGACACGCCGCCGGAGGCGATCACCGGGGCGTCGGTGCGCTCGGCGACGGCGGCCAGCAGGTCGAGGTTGGGGCCGCCCAGCGTGCCGTCCTTGGTGACGTCGGTGACGACGAAGCGCGAACACCCTTCGCCGTCAAGGCGTTCCAGCACTTCCCACAGGTCGCCGCCATCGGTTTCCCAGCCGCGTCCGCGCAGTCGGTGCTGTCCGTCGACGATCTGGACGTCCAGTCCCACGGCCACCTTGTCGCCGTGCTCGCTGATCGCGCGGGCACACCACTGGGGGTTCTCCAAGGCCGCCGTGCCCAGGTTGACCCGGGCGCAGCCGGTGGCCAGCGCCGCGGCCAGCGAGTCGTCGTCACGGATCCCACCGGACAGCTCGACCTGCACGTCGAGCTTGCCGACCACCTCGGCCAGCAGTTCGCGGTTCGAGCCGCGCCCGAACGCCGCGTCCAGGTCGACCAGGTGGATCCATTCCGCCCCGTCGCGCTGCCAGTTCAGCGCCGCGTCCAGCGCCGAGCCGTATTCGGTTTCGCTGCCCGCCTTGCCCTGGACCAGCCGCACGGCGCGGCCGTCGACCACGTCGACCGCGGGCAACAAGATCAACACATTCCCTCCCAAGCCGTTCGTCACAGTGCCTCGATCCAGTTGTGCAGCACCGCCGCACCGGCATCCCCGCTCTTTTCGGGGTGGAACTGGGTGGCCGACAGCGGCCCTTGCTCGACGGCGGCCAGGAAGGGCACCCGGCTGGATGCCCTGTCTCTTATACACATCTGACGCTGCCGACGATCGCATA
>NZ_LZSZ01000149.1:0-37904 GCF_001665645.1 Mycobacterium sp. 852002-30065_SCH5024008
ATGCGATCGTCGGCAGCGTCAGATGTGTATAAGAGACAGGCCCCGCCGCCGGCGCCCGCGGGCAACGCCCCACCGGCCGACGTGCCCCCGGCCGAGCAGCCGGCGCCACCCGACCCGCGCAAGGAGCTCGCCGACCGCATCGCCGATGAGAAGAAGTGGCGCCAGAGCACCCGCCAGGGCGTCCAGTTCCTCGCTCTGCAGTTCCAGGCGACCCGCTGCGACAAAGAGGACATCCTGGCCGGCAACGACGACCCGAACCTGCCGCTGGTGACGTGCTCGACCGACCACAAGGCGGCCTACCTGCTGGCACCGTCGATCATCAGCGGCGACCAGATCCAGGACGCCACCTCCGGCATGAACCAGCGCGGCATCGGTTACGTCGTGGACGTGCAATTCAAGCCGGCGGCGGCGAACACCTGGGCGGACTTCACCGCCGCCCACATCGGCACTCAGACCGCGTTCACGCTGGACTCCCAGGTGGTCAGCGCCCCGATGATTCAGGAAGCCATCCCCGGCGGCCGGACCCAGATCACCGGCGGCGACCCGCCGTTCACCGCCGCAACCGCCAAGCAGCTGGCCAACGTCCTGAAATACGGTTCGCTGCCGCTGTCCTTTGAGGCTTCCGAGGCCCAAACCGTCTCGGCGACACTGGGATTGACCTCACTGCGAGCGGGGCTGATCGCGGGCTCAATCGGCTTGGTTCTGGTGTTGCTGTACTCGTTGTTGTATTACCGGGTACTGGGCCTGCTTACGGCGCTATCGCTAATCGCTTCCGGCGCAATGATTTTCGCGATCCTGGTGATCCTGGGCCGGCAGATCAACTACACCCTGGACCTTGCGGGGATCGCGGGTCTGATCATCGGTATCGGTACCACGGCGGACTCGTTCGTGGTGTTCTTCGAACGCATCAAAGACGAGATCCGCGAAGGCCGATCGTTTCGATCAGCGGTGCCCCGAGGCTGGGTGCGGGCCCGCAAGACGATCGTGTCGGGCAACGCCGTGACCTTCCTGGCCGCCGCGGTGCTGTACGCCCTGGCGATCGGCCAGGTGAGGGGCTTCGCCTTCACGTTGGGCCTCACCACGATCCTCGACGTCGTGGTGGTGTTCCTGGTGACCTGGCCGCTGATCTACCTGGCGTCCAAGTCGCCGACGTTGGCGAAACCCGCATACAACGGCCTGGGCGCAATCCAGCAGGTCGCCCGCGAGCGCCGGGCTTCGTCGAACGTCAAGACGGGACGGGGATAGCGTGATGGCCTCCAAAGGCAAAACCGACGCCGAAGCGACCGAGATCACCGAAGCCTCCGAAGGCGCCACCGAGTTGACCGACAGCGCCGGCCTGCCGCGCCATGGCTTCCTGTCGCGCCTCTACACCGGCACCGGCGCCTTCGAGGTGATCGGGCGTCGCCGGTTGTGGTTCGGCATCAGCGGAGCAATCGTCGCCGTCGCCGTATTGAGCATCGTGCTGCGGGGTTTCACGTTCGGGATCGACTTCAACGGCGGCACGACGGTGTCGATGCCCGCCGCGGGCGCAACCGGCCAAGTGCAGACGTCGCAGGTGTCCGACGTGTTCCGCAAGGCCATCGGCCGCGACCCGGAATCGGTGGTGGTCGTCGGCAACGGTGCCTCGGCCACGGTGCAGATCCGCTCCGAAACGCTGTCCAACGCCCAGACATCCACGTTGCGCAACGCCCTGTACGACGCGTTCCAGCCCAAGGGCGCCGACGGAAAACCGAGTAAGCAGGCCATCAGCGACGCGGCGGTCTCCGAGACGTGGGGCGACCAGATCACCGACAAGGCGCTGATCGCGTTGGTGGTGTTCCTGGCGTTGGTCAGCCTGTACATCACGGTGCGCTACGAGCGGTACATGGCCATCTCCGCGCTGACGACCATGGTCTTCGACCTCACCGTCACCGCAGGGGTGTACTCCCTGGTCGGTTTCGAGGTCACCCCGGCCACCGTCATCGGATTGCTGACGATTCTCGGCTTCTCCCTTTACGACACCGTCATCGTGTTCGACAAGGTCGAGGAGAACACCCACGGCTTCCAGCACACCACCCGGCGTACCTTCGCCGAACAGGCCAACCTCGCCATCAACCAGACGTTCATGCGCTCCATCAACACCAGCCTCATCGGGGTGTTGCCGGTCCTGGCGCTGATGGTGGTGGCGGTGTGGCTGCTGGGCGTCGGGACACTGAAGGACCTCGCGCTGGTGCAGCTGGTCGGCATCCTGGTCGGCACCTACTCGTCGATCTTCTTCGCGACGCCGCTGCTGGTCACGCTGCGTGAGCGCACCGAGCTGGTGCGCACGCACACCCGCCGCGTCGCGCGGCGCCGCAGGGCCGGCGCCGAGCCCGAGGAGGCGAAGTCCACCGAGGACGAATCGGCGTCGCCGGAGACCACGGCGGCCGACTCGGCACCGTCTGACAAGCCCGCACCGAGCAAGCCGGCGCCGGGTGCGCGCCCGGTGCGGCCGACCGGGACCCGGCGTCCGAGCGGCAAGCGAAACGCCGGCCGGCGGTAGTCGCCGTGGCCGCCAGGTATCGCCTCACCGGGGGCGCTATCGGTCTGGCCGCAATGCTCGCGGCGGCGTTCACGCTGACGGCGTGCTCCGGCAGCACCGCCTCCCAGATCGACTACGTGGTCGACGGCCCGCTGGTCACCTACAACACCAACACCGTCGTCGGCGCCGCTTCGGCCGGGGCGCAGGCGTTCGCGCGCACGCTGGCCGGCTTCAGCTACCACGGCCCCGACGGGCAGACCGTCGCCGACCGTGACTTCGGCACCGTGTCGGTGGTGGGCGGTTCGCCGCTGGTGTTGGACTACCAGATCGCCGACAATGCCGTCTATTCCGACGGCAAGCCGGTGACCTGCGACGATCTGGTGCTGGCCTGGGCGGCCCAGTCCGGCCGGTATCCCGACTTCAACGCCGCCACTCAGGCCGGTTACCTCGACATCGCCAACGTCGAGTGCCTGCCGGGGCAGAAGAAGGCCCGGGTGTCGTTCGCCCCGGACCGCGGCATCGTCGACTACAACCAGCTGTTCACCGCCACGTCGATGATGCCGTCGCACGTCATCGCCGACGAGCTGCACGTCGACGTGACCGCGGCCCTGCTGAGCGACAACGCCCAACTCGTGCAGCAGATCGCCAAGCTGTGGAACACCATCTGGGACCTCAAGCCCGGCCTCAAACAGAACGAGCTCGAAAAGCACTTCCCGTCGTCCGGCCCGTACAAGATCGAGCGCATCCTGGACGGCGGCGCGGTGGTGCTCGTGGCCAACGACCGGTGGTGGGGCCCCAAGGCACTCACCAAGCGGATCACCGTCTGGCCCCAGGGGCCCGACATCCAGGATCGGGTCAACAACCGCAGCGTCGACGTGGTCGACGTAGCGGCGGGCTCCTCGGGAACGCTGACCACCCCGGACAATTACGACCGCGCTGATTCGCCGTCGGCCGGCGTCGAGCAGCTGATCTTCGCGCCGCAGGGCCCGCTCTCGCAGCCCAAGGCCCGCCGCGCACTCGCCCTGTGCACGCCGCGCGACACGCTCGCGCGCGACGCCGGGGTGCCGATCGCCAACTCGCGGCTCAACCCGGCCGCCGACGACCCCGTCACCGCCGCTGACGGCGCCGCCGAGGCCGGCCAGTTCGGCAAGGCGGACCCCGCAGCCGCCCGCGACGCGCTCGGTGGGGCCCCGATGACGGTGCGGATCGGCTACCAGGGGCCCAACGCGCGCCTCGCGGTCAACGTCGGGGTGATCGGCAAATCCTGTGCCGCGGCCGGCATCACGGTCGCCAACGTCGCCCTGGACACCTCCGGGCCGCAAGCGCTCAAGGACGGGAAGATCGATGCCCTCCTGGCCAGCACCGGCGGAGCCGCCGGCAGCGGGTCCACGGGGTCGTCGGCGATGGACGCCTACGACCTGCACACCGGCAACGGCAACAACCTGTCGGGCTACTCGAATCCGCAGATCGATGGCGCGATCGGGGCGCTGGCGGTGTCGGCCGACCCCGCCGAGCGCGTGCGGCTACTAGGGGAGGCGGCGCCGGTATTGTGGGGCGACATGCCCACTTTGCCCCTCTACCGGCAGCAACGGACGCTGCTGATGTCGAAGAAGATGTATGCCGTGAGCAAGAACCCGACTCGCTGGGGCGCGGGCTGGAACATGGACCGATGGGCCATGGTCCAGTGACGAGTGCCGACGGAAGCGCCTCGGTTGCCGACGTCATCGCCTCGCTGCTGCGCGAGGTGTCCGACTTTCCCAAGCCGGGGGTGCAGTTCCGGGACCTCACCGCGTTGTTCGCCGATCCGGCGGGGCTGGCGGCGATCACCGACGCGCTGGCCGAGATCGCGTCGGGCGCCGACCTGGTCGCCGGGATCGACGCCCGCGGGTTCCTGGCCGCGGCGGCGGTCGCCGACCGGCTGCGCACGGGGGTGCTGGCCATTCGCAAGGGCGGCAAGCTGCCGCCGCCGGTGTACGCCGAGCATTACGACCTGGAGTACGGCAGCGCGACGCTGGAGATCCCCGCGGACGGCATCGACCTGCGCGGTCGCCACGTCGTGATCATCGACGACGTGCTGGCCACCGGGGGCAGCCTCGCCGCGGCGGCCCGGTTGCTGGAACGCACCGGGGCCACCGTCGTGGCGGCGGCGGTGATCCTCGAACTGACCGCGCTGGGCGGTCGTCAGGCGGTCGCGGGGTTGCCGCTGCACAGCCTGAGTCGCCTCTAGCCCGGCCCACCGCGCGATATCCTCGAGGTCGGAGGTGACCAACGTGGCGGACGACAAGAGCGCGGCGCAGGCGCTTGACGCGCCCACTGACGTCGGTGACGCCCTGCTGGTCGGCGAGCCGGTGACGGCGCAGGCCGAGCCGCCGGATCCCCCAACCGAGACGCTGAAAACCCCCAGCAGCGCGTCGCGCCGGGTGCGGGCCCGGCTGGCCCGGCGGATGACCGCCCAGCGCACGACGCTCAACCCGGTGCTCGAGCCGCTCGTGGCGGTGCACCGGGAGATCTATCCGAAGGCCAACGTGTCGCTGCTGCAGCGCGCCTTCGAGGTCGCCGACCAGCGCCACGCCACGCAGTTGCGCCATTCCGGTGATCCGTACATCACCCACCCCCTGGCCGTCGCGAACATCCTCGCCGAATTGGGCATGGACACCACCACTTTGGTGGCCGCGCTGTTGCACGACACCATCGAAGACACCGGCTACACGCTGGAGGCTTTGAGCGAGGAGTTCGGCGAGGAGGTGGGCCACCTCGTCGACGGCGTGACCAAGCTGGATCGGGTGGTGCTGGGCACCGCCGCCGAGGGCGAGACCATCCGCAAGATGATCACCGCGATGGCCCGCGACCCCCGGGTGCTGGTGATCAAGGTCGCCGACCGGCTACACAACATGCGAACCATGCGCTTCCTGCCGCCGGAGAAGCAGGCGCGCAAAGCCCGCGAGACGCTGGAAGTCATTGCGCCCCTTGCGCATCGGCTGGGTATGGCCAGCGTCAAGTGGGAACTCGAAGACCTGTCCTTCGCGATCTTGCATCCGAAGAAGTACGACGAGATCGTCCGCCTGGTCGCCGGCCGCGCGCCGTCCCGGGACACCTACCTGGCCAAGGTCCGCGCCGAGATCACCAACACGCTGAACGCGTCGAAGATCAAGGCGACGGTGGAGGGCCGGCCCAAGCACTACTGGTCGATCTATCAGAAGATGATCGTCAAGGGCCGCGACTTCGACGACATCCACGACCTGGTCGGCATCCGCATCCTGTGCGACGAGATCCGCGACTGCTACGCCGCCGTCGGCGTCGTGCATTCCCTGTGGCAGCCGATGGCGGGACGGTTCAAGGACTACATCGCCCAGCCCCGATACGGCGTCTACCAGTCGCTGCACACCACGGTGGTGGGCCCTGAGGGCAAGCCGCTGGAAATCCAGATCCGCACCCGCGACATGCACCGCACCGCCGAATACGGCATCGCCGCGCACTGGCGCTACAAGGAAGCCAAGGGCCGCAACGGCGTTCCGCATCCCCACGCCACCGCCGAGATCGACGACATGGCCTGGATGCGCCAGCTGCTCGACTGGCAACGCGAGGCCGCCGACCCCGGCGAGTTCCTGGAGTCGCTGCGCTACGACCTTGCGGTGCAAGAGATCTTCGTGTTCACCCCCAAGGGCGATGTGATCACCCTGCCGAACGGGTCGACGCCGATCGACTTCGCCTACGCGGTGCACACCGAGGTCGGCCACCGCTGCATCGGCGCCAGGGTCAACGGGCGGCTGGTGGCGCTGGAACGAAAGCTGGAAAACGGGGAAGTCGTCGAGGTTTTCACGTCGAAGGCGCCCAACGCCGGGCCGTCGCGGGACTGGCAGCAGTTCGTGGTGTCGCCGCGCGCCAAGGCGAAGATCCGGCAATGGTTCGCCAAGGAGCGGCGTGAGGAGGCGCTGGAGGCCGGCAAGGAGGCCATGGCCCGCGAGGTGCGCCGCGGCGGACTTCCGTTGCAGCGCTTGGTCAACGCCGAATCCATGGCCGCGGTGGCCCGCGAACTGCACTACGCGGACGTGTCCGCGCTCTACACCGCGATCGGCGAGGGCCACGTGTCGGCGCGCCATGTCGTGCAGCGGCTGCTGGCCGAGCTCGGCGGGATCGACCAGGCCGAGGAGGATCTCGCCGAGCGGTCCACGCCGACGACCATGCTGCGGCGCCCGCGCAGCAGCGACGACGTCGGCGTCTCGGTCCCCGGCGCCCCGGGCGTGCTGTCCAAGCTGGCCAAGTGCTGTACGCCGGTGCCCGGCGACCAGATCATGGGCTTCGTCACCCGCGGTGGGGGAGTGAGCGTGCACCGCACCGACTGCACCAACGCGGCGTCGCTGCAGCAGCAGGCCGAGCGCATCATCGAGGTGCGCTGGGCGCCGTCGCCGTCGTCGGTGTTCCTGGTGGCCATCCAGGTCGAGGCGCTCGACCGCCACCGGCTGCTTTCCGACGTCACTCGGGTGCTGGCCGACGAGAAGGTCAACATCCTGTCTGCCTCGGTCACCACGTCCAATGACCGGGTGGCGATCAGCCGGTTCACCTTCGAGATGGGTGACCCGAAGCACCTCGGGCATCTGCTCAACGTGGTGCGCAACGTCGAAGGCGTTTTCGACGTGTACCGCGTCACGTCGGCGGCCTGAGGCGGCTTAACGATCCCCGCTAGCCGACCCGCACCGAGTTGATGGTGACCGGGTTGGTGGGAGCCCCGCTCTGCCGGTTGCCGGCGATACCCGCCTGGGCGACCTTGTCGAGGACCGCCAGGCCCGCCTCGCTGATGGTGCCGAATACCGTGCTCTGCGGCTCCAATTCCGAATCCCGGAACACCAGGACGAACTGGCTGCCGTTGGTGTTTGGCCCCTCGGTGGCCATGATCACGGTGCCGCGCGGGTACATCACCGTCGCCCGGAGCGCGGGGTCGTTGGCCGGGTACTGGTTGGTGGGGTATTCGTCGGCGAATTGATAGCCGGGGCCACCGGCGCCGTCCGCGTCGGGACCGCCGCACAACAGCGACCCACCGTCAGCCGAGTTGATCAGCCGGGCGCACTGGGTGTTGTCGAAGAATTGCTGCTTCGCAAGGCTGACGAAGCTGTTGACCGTGCACGGAGATTCGCCGTTGGCGAGCTCGATGCCGATGTCGCCCAGGTTGGTCGAGATGGTGGCCGGGATCTGCGCGGGTTCGCTGGAAACCCTGCCGGACGGAGGCGGGTTGACCGGCTTGACGATGGCGTCCGGCGCGCTCGGGTATTGGCAATTGGCGCCCAGATCGGCCGGCGGTGCGAACGCCGGCAGCGGCGGCACGGTCCCCGTTGCCTGCGCGGTCGGTCCGGAATTCGACCCCGGCCTGTTGGGAACGCGGGCGCGGGTCGGGGTGCTCGATGCCGCGCTGTTGGCCGAGTCGTCGTTCTGGGTCACCAGTGCGATGACCAACGCCACCACCGCGGCCAGCGCCAGGGCCGACGCGCCAACGATGCCCAGCAGCAGACGACGGGATTGCGTCGGTGGGCTGTATGGCGGCCGCGACTCGAGACCGGCGCCCGTCGGGGGGAAGTCCTGCGTCGGTTCCGGCGGGCCCGGCGGCGATGTCGGTGGCGCCGGCGGGGGGCTCCATGCGGCCGTCCCATCCGGGGCGGCCAATGCCGCCCGGGCTGCTTCGGCGAGTTCCATCGCCGACTGGTAGCGGTATTCGGGGTCTTTGGCCATTCCGCGGGCGACCACCGCGTCGAGGGCCGGGGGCACGCCGGCGGCGGTGGTCGAGGGTTGCGGCGGCGGCGTGTTCAAATGCGCGTTGAGCTGTTCCTCGAGGCTGTCGCCGGCATAGGGCCGCTTGCCGGTCAAGCACTCGTGCAGCACGCAGGCCAACGAATACACGTCGGCGCGGTGATCCGTTGTGCCCCTGAACCGTTCGGGCGCCATGTAGGCGACCGTGCCCATCGTGTGCCCGGTCTGCGTGAGCGACGTGTCGGCCAGGGTACGGGCGATGCCGAAGTCGATCAGGTAGACGAAGTCGCGCGCCTGGGTGACCAGAATGTTCTTCGGCTTGATGTCGCGATGGATCAGCCCGACCTGGTGGGCACTATCCAGCGCAGCGGCAACCTGTTCGATCACCGCCACCGCGCGCTCGGGGGACAGCCGCCCCCCGTTCTCGTCGATGTACTGCAACAAGTCGCGGCCCTCGATCAGCCGCATGTCGACATAGAGCCGACCGTCGATCTCGCCGTAACCGTGGATTGGCACCACGTGCGGGTCGTTGAGGCTCGCCGCGATGCGTGCCTCTCGGCGGAATCGCTGCTGAAACTCCTGATCCTCGGCCAAGTTCGGGGGCAGCACCTTCAACGCGACGACCCGGTCGGTGGCGGCGTCGTAGGCACGGTAGACCTGTCCCATGCCGCCGCGCCCCAACACTTCCAGCAACTGGTATTGCCCGAAAGACTCTGTCCCCACGCAACGACCTTAAGCGGTGGACCGCCCGTTGGTCGCCCGATTCCGGCCGAATCAGCGGCGTTGCGCTGCTTGGCTTTAGTCGAGCAACAGCGAGGTGATGGTGACCTCGGAGGCCGGTGCGCCGTCCTCACCGCCGCCGGCGACGCCGGCTTTGGCGATCTTGTCCAGCGTGGCCAGCCCGTCGGGCTGAATGGTGCCGAAGACCGTGTATTGGGGCGGCAGCTGGGAGTCCTTGTACACCATGAAGAACTGGCTGCCATTGGTCCCGGGACCGGCGTTGGCCATCGCCAGGGTGCCGCGCGGATAGAGGACTGGCTGTTGCGCCTTCGGGTCGTTCGGCGGGTATTGGTCCGTCGGGTACTCGTTGGCGAATTGGTAGCCCGGGCCGCCGGTGCCCTCCCCCTTGGGGTCGCCGCATTGCAGGACGCCCAGGTCCGGCGAAGTGGTCAGCCGGTGGCATTTGGTGTTATCGAAGTATTTCTGGCCGATCAGGCTTGCGAAACTGTTTACCGTGCAAGGTGATTCGTTGTTGGCGAGCATCAATCCGATGCGGCCCTGGTTGGTCACCATGCTGGCGCTCACCTGAGCCGGGTCGGTCGGCACCTTGCCGGTGCGCGGCGGCTTGACCTCCTTGGCGGCTGGCTCCGGGGACGCCGGGTACTGGCAGTTGGCGCCCAGATCGGCCGACGGCTTGAACGCCGGCAGTGGCGGAGCGGGCGGCGTCGGTCCGGCGGGCGTCGTGGACTCAGGGGAGCTGCTGGGGGCCGCGGAGGTGGTGCTCGTCGCGGTGTTGCTCTTGTGCTCGTGTTTGGTGTTGATGACCGTGAGCACCACCGCGACGACCGCGGCCACGGCCACGGCTGAGCCGGCGGCGATCAACACGATCCGGCGCAGCTTGGCTTGCTTCGCGCGGCGCTCCAGCTGCCGTTCGAGCTTGCGCTTTGCGTTGGCACGTCGCTGTTCATTGGTCGGCACGGCCGTATGCCTCCATGGTCGGTAAGTCGGGTGCCCGGCAAAAGGCGTCGGTGGCCAGCTCAGGCTAATGTGGGCGCCGCGACCGGTGTCAAGTGGGGCCCGTGGGAAACTGGGAACCGTGTTGATCACCGGATTTCCCGCCGGCATGTTGCAGTGCAACTGCTATGTGCTGGCTGAGCGGCCGGGCACGGATGCCGTCATCGTGGATCCGGGCCAGCGGGCGCTGGGCCCGCTGCGGCGCATCCTCGACGAGAACCGGCTGACGCCGGCCGCGGTGTTGCTCACCCACGGACACATCGACCACATGTGGTCGGCGCAGAAGGTGTCCGACACCTTCGGCTGCCCGACCTACATCCACCCCGAGGACCGGTTCATGCTGAAAGACCCGATCTACGGCCTGGGCCCGCGGGTGGCGCAGCTGGTGGCGGGTGCCTTCTTCCGCGAACCCAAGCAGGTCGTCGAGCTCGACCGCGACGGCGACAAGCTGGACCTGGGCGGCGTGACCGTCAACGTCGACCACACGCCCGGGCACACGCGCGGGTCGGTGGTCTTCCGGGTGGCGGGAGACAACGATGTGGTGTTCACCGGCGACACCCTGTTCGAACGCTCGGTGGGCCGCACCGACCTGCACGGCGGCAGCGGCCGCGACCTGCTGACCTCGATCGTGGAAAAACTTCTGGTGCTCGACGACGAGACCGTGGTGCTGCCGGGTCACGGCAACGCCACCACCATCGGCGCCGAGCGGCGTTTCAATCCGTTCATCGAAGGCCTGAGCCCGTGACGGAGTTTCACGGGCCCAAGGGGGTGCCGGACTACGTCCCGCCGGACTCCGCGCAGTTCGTGGCCGTCCGTGACGGGTTGTTGGGCGCCGCCCGCCGGGCCGGCTATGGCCACATCGAGTTGCCCATCTTTGAAGACACCGCCCTGTTCGCCCGGGGTGTCGGCGAATCCACCGACGTGGTGTCCAAGGAGATGTACACGTTCGCCGACCGCGGTGACCGCTCGGTCACCTTGCGACCCGAGGGCACCGCGGGGGTGGTGCGCGCGGTGATCGAGCACGGCCTGGACCGCGGGGCGTTGCCGGTCAAATTGTGTTATGCGGGGCCGTTTTTCCGCTACGAGCGGCCGCAGGCCGGCCGCTATCGGCAGCTGCAGCAGGTGGGTGTGGAGGCGATCGGCGTCGACGATCCGGCGTTGGACGCCGAGGTGATCGCCATCGCCGACGCCGGCTTCCGGTCGCTGGGGCTCGACGGGTTCCGCCTGGAGATCACCTCGCTGGGCGACGAGACCTGCCGCCCGCAGTATCGGGAACTGTTGCAGGACTTCCTGTTTGGGCTCGATCTCGATGATGAGACGCGCAGGCGTGCCGAGATCAACCCGCTGCGGGTGCTCGACGACAAGCGACCGGCCGTGCGGGCCATTACGGCCGACGCGCCGGTTTTGATCGACCACCTGTCCGATGTCGCCAAGCAGCACTTCGACACCGTGCTGGCGCACCTCGACGCGCTCGGCGTGCCCTACGTCATCAACCCGCGCATGGTGCGCGGGCTGGACTACTACACCAAGACCACCTTCGAGTTCGTCCACGACGGTCTGGGCGCGCAATCCGGGATCGGCGGCGGCGGCCGCTATGACGGCCTGATGCACGAGCTCGGCGGGCAAGACCTGTCCGGCATCGGGTTCGGGCTCGGCGTCGACCGCACCCTGTTGGCGCTGCGCGCCGAGGGCAAGAGCGTGGGGGAGGCGACCCGCTGCGACGTGTTCGGCGTGCCGCTGAGCGAGCAGGCCAAGCTTCAGCTGGCGGTGCTGGCCGCGCAGCTGCGCGCCTCTGGTGTGCGCGTCGACATGGCCTACGGCGACCGCGGCCTCAAGGGCGCGATGCGCGCGGCCGACCGTTCCGGGGCGGTCATCGCGCTGGTCCTCGGCGACCGCGACATCGAGGCGGGGACGGTCGGCTTGAAGGATCTCACGACCGGGGATCAGGTGTCCGTCGCCGCGAATTCTGTTGTCGCCGAGGTTCTTTCAAAACTAGACCGGTAGGGCGGGCACCCTCGCCGGGTTATTTCTTGCTCGGAATGATGATCACGACGATCAACGTGAGGATCGAGAAGAATAGGCCGAGAATTCCCCAGCCCAGCGGATTGCGACCCTTCGTCATTGCGATGATTGCGCAGATGATTGCGGCAATAACGCTGCCGATGGCGACAAAGATTCCCTTGATGCCGCGAAGGATAAAGCCGGCCGCGACGGGGTCCGAGCTCGCCAGAATCACCGAGTGCAACATGTCAGGTCCTTTCGTGAGGGGCCCAGAGGTCATACCCACCCGAATCCGCAATAAAACCGCACTCGGGTTTAGGCACTAACCGAAAACGACGTTATCCGCGCGGATAACCGCGCCGGACCGTTCGATCCAGAATTCCCAACGTCGCCCGCAATGCGCCTTCGGAGAGAATCGGGAAAATTCCGGCTTCTCGCCACTTGGGGTCGATGTTCGACCAGTCGTAAAACGAGGTGACCACGGTCGCCGAGCCGTCTTCGCTCGGCTGGAGTTGATAGCCGTAGACATGGCCGATCGGAGGCTGAATTTTGCCCAGAACGGTCCACGCGATCAGCCGATCCTGTTCGAATTCCGTGATGTCGACGGTGACGTCGTACTTGCCGAATTGCGGAAAGTCGTTCAATGACTCGCGATCCATGTGCACGACGAAACGGTCACCGACACCGCGTACCCGATCGCCCTCGGCGCTTTGAAGCATTCCGGACGAGTCGATCGCGACGTGGCCCTGCGGGTCGCACAGCACTGCGAAGATGTCCGGTGCCGGTGCCGCGATGGTGCGCTGAGTTTCAATGCGTTCGGTCATAATCGCCTCGCAGCCGGTTCGATACGACAGGGTCATCGCTTACTCTACGACCGCGAATTCGCCTTCGGCGATGCCCGGTTTCACACCCGCCTTCGATGCGGCGTGCGATCATAAGCGGTGACGCGTCGATATTCGCGTCCGCAAAAGGGGGAGCGATGGTTTCACGAGTCCGCACCGCTCTGACGGGAACGGCTGTGGCCGCAGCGCTTATCGGAGTGGCCTCGGCGGGTGCGACCGCTCCGGCCGCCGCGGCTCCCGCCTTCGCCGCCGTGCCCGGTAGGCCCGCTCCGCTGGACGACCCCGATCCCGGGCTGCCCACCAACCCCTTTGATCCCCGATGTGCGGGGATGCCTGGGTGGGCTCAATGCCAGGGCGGCCCATACGCCGCGCCGCAGGGTCCGGCGGACCCCTCCTGCATCAGCATGCCCGCCGACCCGGTATGCGCGGGAGGGCCGTACGCCATCCCGTCGCCGCCTCCGGCTCCGCCACCGCTCGAGATGCCTCCGGCGCCGATCGAGATGCCTCCGCCGCCACCGCCTCCGCCGCCACCCGTCGAGGTGCCCGGTCATATCTGAACCCAGCCCGCCGCGGTGCTTGACTCAGGATCGAACTAATGTTCGAATAGCTCATGCGCTGGGCGGACCAGGCCGTCGCGGTCAACGGGCAGCCCGTCGATGACGGGGCGCTGCCGGGGTTGCAGCGGATCGGGTTTGTCCGGAGCGTGCGTGCCCCACAGTTCGAGGGGATCACCTTTCACGAGGTGCTGTGCAAGTCCGCGCTCAACAAGGTGCCGGACGCTTCCGCGTTGCCCTTCCGGTACACCGTCAACGGCTACCGCGGCTGCTCGCACGCCTGCCGCTATTGCTTTGCCCGGCCGACGCACGAGTATCTGGACTTCAACTGCGGCAACGACTTTGACAGCCAGGTGGTCGTCAAGACCAACGTCGTGGGGGTGCTCCGCCGCGAGTTGCGGCGGCCGTCGTGGCGCCGCGAGACCGTCGCGCTGGGCACCAACACCGACCCCTACCAGCGGGCGGAGGGGCGCTACGCGTTGATGCCGGGCATCATCGCGGCCCTCGCCGAATCCGGGACACCGCTGTCGATCCTGACCAAGGGCACGCTGCTGCGCCGCGATCTGCCGTTGATCGCCGCTGCGGCGCAGCAGGTTCCGCTGTCGGTCGCGGTGTCGCTGGCGGTCGGTGACGCGGACCTGCATCGAGATGTCGAGCCCGGCACGCCCACACCGCAGGCGCGGCTGGGCCTGATCGCCGCGGTCCGCGAGGCCGGCCTGGACTGTCATGTGATGGTGGCGCCCGTGCTGCCGTACCTGACCGACTCGAAAGAGCACCTCGATCGACTGCTCGGCCAGATCGCGGGCGCGGGAGCCACCAGCGTGACGGTCTTCGGGCTGCACCTGCGCGGGTCGACCCGCGGCTGGTTCATGTCGTGGCTGGCCCGCTCGCATCCCGAGCTGGTGGGCCGCTATCGCGAGCTGTACCGGCGCGGGGCGTATCTGCCGGCCGGTTACCGCGAGATGCTGCGGGGGCGGGCGGCGCCGCTGGTCGCGAAATACCGGCTGGGCGGCGACGAGCGTTCGTTCCGTCAGCCCGTTGCGGTAACCCGGGCGGAGCCGGAACCCCTTCAGGCGACGCTCTTTTGAACTACGCCGGCCGGTCGGCACGCGGCTTGGTCAGGGTGAATCGGTCCACGACGGTCACCGCGCCGAACGGCCCGCTCAGCGCGTAATGCGTGGCCTTGATCGACGTGTTGCCGCCGGGGTTGCCGGGGTCCACCTCGAACGCCGCGAAGCCGTAGGGATTGTCCCGGTCGCGGAAGGCGGACCACGGCGCGTCCTCCATGACGTAGATCGGCGCCTTGCGCCCGAGCCCCGGGTCGAAGGCGCCGACTCCGGTCAACACGCGGCAGCGCGGCTCGGGGAAGAAGAACCCGTTCGTGGGCGCCGACGTGCCGCCACCGCCGATGACGACGTGCACCGTTCCCTTGGTGGAGTCGATGACGTCGTCGCGGGTGGTCACGGGTATCGGCGTTCGGGTGTCGGTCTGCAGCGTGCCGCGCAACGGGTGCGACCGCTCGTAGTGGTGTTCGTGGCCGCACACCACCAGGTCGACCTGGTGCTCGTCGAACAACGGGAGCCATTCCTCGCGGATTCCCAGGTCGGCACCGTTGGCCTTGTCGGCGGTGGAGATCGCCGTCTGGTGCATGCACACGACAATCCAATCGATGTCGGGGTCGCGCCGCGCGGCGGCGAGTTCGTTTGCCAGCCAACGCTTCTGCTCACCGCCCGAGTAGCCGTGTACGTAGAAATTGCGGCCGTCCTGGAACGCCACGTCGTCGTTGTTCAGGCTGATCACTCGCACCGAGCCGGCCGTGAACGAGTACCACAGGCCGCGGGTCTCGGGACTGGATCCCGCATCGGGCACCGCGAAGTATGCCTGATAGGCGCCGTAACCGATTGGGCCGTTGCCCAATTCGTTTTCGTGGTTGCCCGCCGCGGGCATCCAGGGCCGGTAGCGCGCCGACCGCGTGTTGTTCTCGAACCAGGCCGACCACGTGCGGATGCGGTCTTGGGCGAGGTTGGCATAGCACAGGTCGCCGTTGACGAGGTTGAACAGCGGTGCCATCCGCTCGACCGCCAGGGTGGTGTCGGCGGAGGCGGGCGATCCGATGTTGTCGGTGCCGTATGTGCCGTCTGGCAGCCTCTCCAGCGTCGGCGTGGACTGGTCACCGAAACTGGTGAAGCGAAAGGGCTTTCGCCCAGACGGGTCCGGATGGTCCCCATCTCCGGCTCCGCGCCGTCGTGCACCGCGGCGTACACGTAGTCGGTGTCCGGGGTGAGGTTCGTCAGGTGGGCGTGGTTCACCCGAACCTCGGTGTTGGACTTGGCGTCGCGGTAGGTGCGGGTTTCGGCCGCCACCGTCTGCCCGAGGCCGGACGTCGGCGTGCCGAACATGACGCGCGGATTCCGGACGGCGTCCACGGTGTGCCAGGACACCACCACCTCGGAGCCGGCGTGCCGGCCGAATTGCAGGTGCAGTCCCGTCACCGGTGGAGCGCCGTTGCGGCCCGGCTGATACCAGAGGGCGGGCGCGCTGGGGCGCGACCACAACATGGCGGCCCCGCCGCCCACGCCCGCCCCGAGGGCGGCCGAGACCGCGCTGGTCGTCAACAACGTGCGGCGACTGATGCCAGGGGCGGAAGCACTGCCGCGGGGCTGTGCGGGTTCGTCGACCACCCCTGCTTCATACCCGAGTGGGGTGAACCTCCGCGGAACGGGCGCCCGCTAGTGGCGGTGCGGCTCGAGTAATGCGGCCTGGCCGGTGGCCGGGGGGCGGGCCGCCAGCCACTCGCGGGTGGCCGCCTGCGATTGCTCGATAAGTGTTGCGGCGTGCGAGAAGTCGGCTCCGGAGATGGCGACCGGGCATAGCGGTCTGATGACGCGCAGGTCGACCGCTTGCTCGAAGCGCTCGACGTCGACGGCCAGGCGATGATTCACGGCGAGGGTCATGGCGTGCAACGCCATATTGACCGCGGTCTTCGGCGATGCGGGCAGGGCGCACGAGTAGCCGGTCGGCAGCACCCAGACTCGGTCGGCGCCCAACGCGACCGCGTGCGACACCGGCGCGTTGTTCACGACGCCGCCGTCCATCAGGTCGCGCCCATTGACCCGCACCGGCGGGAAGACGCCCGGGATGGCGGCGCTCGCGGCGATCGCGTCGACGGCGTTTCCCGAGGACAGCAGGACGTCGCCGCCGGAGATCACGTCGGTGGCCACCACGTGCAGCGGGATGGGCGCATCCTCGAGCCTGCTGAACTCCAATTTGTCGGCCAGCAGCCGTCGCAACCCGATGTTGGGGACCAGGTGGGGCCGGCGGCCCAGCATGCCCATCGCCCCGGCGATCGGGTGTGTCGGGAAGATGTCCTTTCGCGACAACGACGTCCATAGGTCGGCGAGTCCTCGAATCCCCGGACGATCGGGCCGTGAGGCGATCCATCCGCCATTGACCGCGCCGACGGACGTCCCGACGATCAGGTCAGGGCGTTCCCCTTCGTCGGCCAGCGCGAGCAGCATGCCGACGTGAATCGCGCCGAGGCTGGCCCCGCCGGACAAAACGAAGGCAGTAGGCACAAATGCATAGTAGGGACCTTTTCCACGCGTAGCCCCGTAACGAATTGGGTAGCGTTTTCGATATGACGAACGTGCGAATAGTGACCACAGGGGTCGCGGTGGCGACGTTTGCGGCAGCCGCAGCGCTGGCCGTCACGCCCGCGACCTCATCTGCGGACCCTGCCGGCCACCAGGTGACCTACACGATCACCACCACCGGCAATCTCACCGGCAACGTCCGCTACATGAACACCGATCCGCCCAGCCAGGCGGCCTTCAACGCCAACTCGTCGCAGTACTTGAACAGCGTGCAGACGGCGTTCAGCGCGGGGCAACCGCTCGTGTACAACACGACGCTGGCCGACCCGAATCAGTGGGCGTTCGTGAACGCGAGCGGCGGGTGTCACTGGCCGGACTGCGATTCGTCGAACACGCCACAGATTCAGTGCCAGATCGCGGTCGACGGCCAGGTCGTGGTGACGCAGAGCGCCACCACCGGGGTCACCTGCTCGACGCGGCCCTGGTAAGTAGCGAACACGTCGACGCGTCTCATCGGTGCACCCGCAACGCGAGGTAGTACTCGTGCCGCCGGGTGTTGTCGACGGTGTAGCCCACCGCCTTCGCCACCCCGTCGTGGTCGGACTCCAACCAGCGTTCGGTGTATTGCCGGCTGAATTCGGTCCACGACGGCACGGTGAACCTCTCGAGGACCGTGTCGGGATGTTCCAGGCTGTGGTACAGCCCCCAGCTATGGCCTCCCGTTCGCAACCGTGAGCGCCTGACCGCGCTCATCGCCTCGACGAAGTCCTGCAGGGTGTCCGTCACGACTCGATAGCGGACGGTCACCAGCACGGGTCCGTCGTTCGGGCACGGTTCGAACACGACCATCGGCGACGGCCACGCCCGCGAAATGTCGCGGCTGAGCTTCCCGGTTTCCGGCCGCAACCCGAGCGGCACGACGCTGAGGGCGGTGACGCCGAGCAACGCCGCCGACAATGTCAGCGCCACGCCCAGTCCTTCCCGCGTGGCGACCACACCCCAGAGATACGAGCCGATCGCCTGCGAACCCGTGAAGACCAGCAGGTACATCGCCAACCCGCGGGCCCGGACCCAGCGCGGCAAATGCAGCTGCGCCGCGGCATTCAACGTCGTCAGCGTGATCAGCCAGGTCATCCCCGACAACACCAGGAAGGGCGCCGCCGCGGTGAACGGCAGCCAGACCACCGCGAGGGTGGCGGCGCCGTACGCGGCCGCGCACCCGGCCAGCAGCGTGTTGGGCGGCAGCCTCTGGCGTAACGGCGCGGGGACCGCGACGGCGAGCACCGCGCCGCAACCGATGGCGCCCAGCGCCGCACCGTAGCCACTGGCTCCCAAGTGCCACGTGTCTGCAGCGGCCACCGGCAAGAGGGCCAACAGGGCCGAGGCGGGGAAGACGAAAAGGGCAGCGCGCAGCAGGATCCTGCGAAAGATCGGGCCGTTGATCGCGTAGGCCAACCCGGTGAGGATGGCCTGGCCGAGGTGTTCTCGTTCGACGGGCGCGATCTGTTTCGGCCGTCGCCAGGCCGCCAGGGCGATGATGATGCCCACGAACGAGATCGCGTTGATCGCGAAGACCGCCGCCGGACCGACCAACGCCAGGACGACGCCGCCGATGGCGGGTCCGACCACCCGGGCGATGTTCACCGAGACGCTGGCCAAAGTCGCGGCGGCCGTGATCTGCTCGCGCGGAACGACCTCGGGCTGAATCGCCTGCCAGGCCGGCGCGGTCAGCGCGGAGGCGACGCCGATGGCCAAGGTGAACAGCAGCAGTGCCGTCGGGGTGAGTCGGCCGAAGTAGGTCAGTCCCGCCAGCACCAGCGCCACCACCACCGCATACGACTGCAGCACCATCAGCAGCCGCCGCTGGTCGAACACGTCGGCGAGCGCACCGGCGAACAATCCCAACAGGAGCGTCGGCCCCAGACTCGCGGTCTGGACCAGTGCCACGACGGTGGCGCTGCTGTGACCTTCGACCAGAAACCATTGCGCCGCAACACTTTGCATCCAGGTGCCGACGTTGGAGACGAACTGCGCGATGAACAGGGCGCGGAAAACCTGATTGCGCAAGGGCGTCCAGACCGACACCTCCGCGGTGTCGGTGCGCTCCTGCGTCAGATCCGACATACGAGCCTTTCGCGTCGTGCGGCGGGGTAGAAGTCTAAGACACGTACCCGACGCGCGCATGGCGGATCGGCGTCAGCGCCGGGTTCGGGCCCCGGGCTCGTGCGCGACGACGACGACCTCCGCCGGTTGGGCGCCGACGGTTCGGATCGTGTGGCTGACCGACGCGTCGAAGTATGCGCTGTCGCCCGCGTGGAGCGTGAACCTCTGGTCGCCGTAATCGAGTTCGACACAGCCCGCGTGCACGAACATGAATTCCTGCCCGCCGTGCTCGGGGTGCGGATCATCGGCCGGCCCTTCGGTCGGGCGAACCACGAACGGCGACATGGATTTACCCAGCATCGACGGCGCCAGCACCCGATAACGCTGGCCGTCGGCGCCGCCGGGCGCCCGGTCGACGGCGATCTTCTCCTGCGCCGCCTCGTCGGAGAACAACCGCCCCACGTCTACGTCGAGGGCCTTGGCCACCTTGAGGGCCACCGCGATCGACGGGGTGCTCTGCCGGCGTTCGATTTTGGACAGGTAGCTCTTGGTCAACCCGGTTTGTTCGGCCAGCGCCTCGAGGGTGAGGCCGCGTTGGGTGCGGACCGCGCGTAGCAGTGCTGTCACTGACGATGCCTCCGATGACACAAGGTTTCCTATGGTGTTACATTGTGTCATATGGGCAGCTCGTTCACCGACTCCAAAGCCGAACTGATGCGTCGCGCCGCCGAGCAGCTGACGGCCTCCCAAGCCGACGCCCGGCTGACCACCCGGCAAAAGCTCGCCCTGACCTGTCGCGCGTTGTTCGACGCCGGCCACGACTCGGGGCTGGCGGGGCAGATCACCGCCCGGGCCGAGGCCGACGGCACGTACTACACCCAGCGGCTGGGCCTCGGGTTCGACGAGATCACCGACGCCAATCTGCTGCTGGTGGACGAGGATCTCAACGTCCTCGACGGTGATGGAATCCCCAACCCCGCCAACCGTTTCCACAGCTGGATCTATCACGCCCGGCCCGATGTGCAATGCATCGTGCACACCCACCCGTTCCACGTGGCGGCGCTGTCGATGCTGGAGGTGCCACTCGTCGTCTCCCACATGGACACCACGCCGCTCTACGACGACTGCGCCTTCCTCGCCGAATGGCCGGGTGTGCCGGTCGGCAACGAGGAGGGGGAGATCATCACCGCGGCCCTCGGCGACAAGAAGGCGGTGCTGCTGGCGCATCACGGCCAGGTGGTGGCCGGCGCCAGCATCGAAGAAGCGTGTTCGTTGTCGGTGCTGATCGAGCGCGCCGCCAAGCTGCAGCTGGCCGCCATGGCCGCCGGCGCCGTCAAAGAGCTGCCCGAGACACTGGCCCGCGAGGCCCACGACTGGACGCTGTCGCCCCAGCGCAGCCGCGCCAACTTCGCCTACTACGCCCGGCGGGCCCTGGCCCGGCATCCGGATGCGCTCACCGATTAAGCCACTGGACAACGACATTCGAGGAGTTCGCCCGTGCCCGACATCCACGGCATCATCGCCTACCCGGTGACTCCGTTCGCCGACGAAGGCATCAATACCGAGCGGCTGGCCGCGCTGGTCGATCGGCTCGTCTCCTCCGGCGTCCATGCGATCGCGCCGCTGGGCAGCACCGGTGAACTGGCTTATCTCGATGAACCCGAATTCGACGCCGTGGTCGACACCACCATCGCCACGGTCGGCGGCCGGGTGCCCGTGATCGTCGGTGTGTCAGATGTGACCACCGCCAAGACCATTCGGCGTGCCCGATACGCCGAGCGGGCGGGCGCCGACGCGGTGATGATCCTGCCGGTGTCCTACTGGAAGCTCCGCGAGCGGGAGATCGTCCAGCACTACCGGAGCATCAGCGACGCCATCTCGATCCCGATCATGGCGTACAACAACCCGGCCACCAGCGGCGTCGACATGCCCCCCGAGTTGCTGGTCCGCATGTTCGAGACCATCGAGAACGTCACGATGGTCAAGGAGTCCACCGGCGACCTGACCCGGATGCGGCGCATCGACGAGCTGTCGGGCGGCCGGCTGCCGTTCTACAACGGCAGCAACCCGCTGGTGCTCGACGCCCTCAAAGCCGGCGCCTCCGGATGGTGCACGGCCGCACCCAATCTGCGGCCCCAGCCCTGCATCGACCTGTACGAGGCGGTGCGCGCGGGCGACCTGGACAAGGCTCAGGTCCTCTACGACGACCTCAAGCCGCTGCTGCAGTTCATCGTCGCCGGGGGACTGGCTACCACCGTTAAGGCCGGCCTGGACTTGCTCGGCTTCCCGGTCGGGGATCCGCGCCCGCCGCTGCTGCCGCTCGACGAGGAAGGCCGCGCCGAGCTGAAGCAACTACTCGCTGGCTAGCGGCGGTCGCGAGCGCGGCGGAGCCGGGCGATGGGGGCCGCCGCCATCAGGACTAGCGGCGGTCGCGAGCGCGGCGGCGCCGGGCGATGGGGGCACCTCCCGCTTGCGGGGGACGGGCCGCCGCCATCAGGACTAGCCGAGGCTCGGGGCGGAGAAGGTGTCGCACTGCTTCGGGTCGCCCGTCTGGTAGCCGACGGTGAACCAATGCTGCCGCTGCTCCGACGAACCGTGCGTCCACGACTCGGGATTGACCCGGCCGGTCGATTCCTTCTGGATGCGGTCGTCGCCCACCGACGCCGCGGCCGAGAGGGCGTCTTGGATGTCCTGGTCGCTCAAGGGCTGCAGGTAGGGGACGCCGGTGCTCTCCTGTTTGACGGTCGACGCGTAGTGCGCCCAGATGCCCGCGTAGCAGTCCGCCTGCAATTCCGTGCGGACACCGTTGCCGCCTGCGCCCTTCGCCCCCTGCTGGGAGCGGCCCAGGACGCCCTGCAGTTGCTGCACGTGGTGGCCGTATTCGTGGGCGACGACGTACTCCTGTGCGAACGGCCCACCGCTGGAACCGAATTTGTCGACGAGCTCCTGGAAGAAGTCAGTGTCGAAGTAGGCGGTCTGGTCCACCGGGCAGTAGAACGGCCCCACCGCGGTGGTTGCCGGCCCGCAGCCGGTGTCCACCGAACCGGTGAACAGCCGCACATGCGGCCGGGTGTAGCGCGGCATCAGCTGGTGCCACACCGCGTCCACCGAGTTGCCGGTCGCTACCACGCGGCACTGCACGTACTTGTTGGCGTCGGCCCCGGTCTTGCACTGGCTCAGGTCAAACCCGGGCGCCGAGTAGCCGCTGGTGTTTCCCTGCTGGTTGAGCACGCGGCCCGGATCGACGCCCAGCAACAGGGCGCCGATGAGGATGAGCAGGCCGAGGCCGCCGCCCCCGATGGCCATCCCCATGCCGCCCCCACCCGACGAGGAAGCGGTGCTGGTGTCGATCTGCATTCCCTCGTTGAAGCTCATGGCACGCTCCTAATGTTGCTGGGTCGCGGAGTAGCGGGCGTCGGTGTAGCTGCGCAGGTTGCGCAGGAATCGGCGAAGGCCCAGATTGAGCAGCGGCCCCACCCCGTACATCGCCAGCCTGGCCGGGCCCGCGGGCTTTTGCGCCATGGTCCACGTCAACCGGCAACCGCCCGGGATGACCTCGACCCGGTAGTCTTCGGCAAACGCGGCGACGGCCTGGGTAGAGCATTCGTTGAAACGAAAAGCCATGTGGCTGAACGGTTCCCAGGCCAAGAACTCCTCGTTGCCGACCATCCCGCCGCGCATCTCGACGACGCGGGTGGTGCCGACGCCGCGCGGCTCGGGGCTGGTCCAGGTCACCTTGGTGATCACGCTCGCCCAGCGCGGCCACGACTGGGCGTCCGCGAGCACCTCGAACAGCTGCTCGGGCGTGATGGCGAGATCGACGCTGTTGCGGAACACGAAAGGCGCGCTGTCGATGAAGCCCAGGTCGACGCGCTCGCAGGGGAACATGGAATTAATCTAGCCGGGGCCGTCGCTCGCCGCGGCCAGCAACGGCACAACGACGTCGCTGATCGGCGTAGCCAAGTTATGGGCGCGGGCTTTGCGGATGATCACCCCGTTGCGGATGTCCCATTCCATCCGCCGACGATTCTCCCGGTCGGCCAGGATCGAGGTGCCCATGTCCTCGGGAACGTGGCGAAAGATGCCGGCCAACTCGTCGACGATGCCGTCGGGCAGCCGGGCGCCCTCGGCGCGGGCTACCGCCAGGCATTCGGCGACGTAGCTGCGGGACAGTTCGGTCACGTCGTCGCGGCGAAACATGCCGGACCGCCGCCCGGACAGCGCCATGAACCCGGCCAGCGCGTTGGTGAGCAGCTTGCGCCAGGCCGCGGTGATGAAGTCGGGGTCGCACTCGACCCGGCAGCCGGCGCCGCGCAGCAGCTCCGCGAGCGTCTGCGCCGACGGCCCGCTGGGCAGCACCAGCGCGGCCTCGGTGCGCAGCCGGACCCATCCCTCGGGCTGGGTCTCGGCCGAATACCAGACGATCCCGGGGACCACCGGCGACGACGGGCAATGCGGCTGCACCTGCTCGACCTGCTCCACGCCGTTCTGCAGCACGGCGACGATCGTGTGCGGGCCGCAAAGGCGGGCCAGCCATCCGGCGGCGGCGTCGTTCTGGGTGGCCTTCACCGCCAGCACCACCACGTCGACAGGGCCGGTGACCTGGCCGGGATCGGTGTGGACCGGGCCGGGCACCACGATCGGATCCGCGCCGTCGGGCCGCAATTCGATGCGTTCCCGGGTTGTGCGGCCGCACACCTGAACCGCGTGCCCGGCCTTGTGCAGCAGCGCGGCGACCGTCGTGCCGACAGCGCCGGGGCCGACTAGTGCGATGGTGGTGGCAATAGGTCCGAAAGTACCTCCTCTAGACTGGTCACTCGTCCAAAGCCCGCTGAAAGAGGAGTGTTTGTGCTGCGCAGCCACGCCGCCGGTTCGCTGAGAAGCAGCGACGCCGGGCAGCAGGTGACGCTCGCGGGCTGGGTGGCTCGCCGCCGCGACCACGGCGGCGTCATCTTCATCGACCTGCGCGACGCCTCTGGTATCGCGCAGGTGGTGTTCCGCAATGCCGAGGTGCTGGCCCAGGCGCACCGGTTGCGCGCCGAATTCTGCGTCGCGGTGACCGGCGTCGTCGAGATCCGCCCGGAAGGCAATGCCAATCCCGAGATCGCCACCGGCGACATCGAAGTCAACGTTGCCTCCCTGACCGTGCTCGGCGACAGCGCGCCGCTGCCGTTCCAGCTCGACGAACCCGCCGGCGAGGAGCTGCGGCTGAAGTACCGCTACCTCGACCTGCGCCGCGACGGCCCCGCCGCGGCACTTCGCCTGCGCTCCAACGTGAATGCCGCGGCCCGTGCGGTGCTGGCGGGCCACGACTTCGTCGAGATCGAGACGCCGACGATCACCCGCTCCACGCCCGAAGGCGCGCGCGACTTCCTGGTGCCGGCCCGGCTGCACCCCGGCTCGTTCTACGCGCTGCCGCAGAGCCCGCAGCTGTTCAAGCAGTTGCTGATGGTGGCCGGGATGGAGCGCTACTACCAGATCGCCCGCTGCTACCGCGACGAGGATTTCCGCGCCGACCGTCAGCCCGAGTTCACCCAGCTCGACATGGAGATGAGCTTCGTCGACGCCGAGGACATCATCGCGATCTCCGAGGAGATCCTGACCGCGTTGTGGGCGTTGATCGGATATCAGGTCCCGACGCCGATCCCGCGGATCACCTATGCGGATGCGATGCGACGGTTCGGCTCCGACAAGCCGGACATGCGGTTCGGGCTGGAGCTCGTCGAGTGCACAGAGTTCTTCTCCGACACCACATTTCGCGTTTTCCAGGCACCGTACGTCGGTGCGGTGGTGATGCCCGGCGGGGCGTCGCAGCCGCGGCGCACGCTGGACGGCTGGCAGGAGTGGGCCAAGCAGCGCGGGCACCGCGGGCTGGCCTACGTGCTGGTCGGTGACGACGGCACGCTCGCCGGCCCGGTCGCCAAGAACCTCAGCGACACTGAACGGGACGGGTTGGCCGCGCACGTCGGGGCCAAGCCAGGGGACTGCATCTTCTTCTCGGCCGGGCCACCGAAGTCGTCGCGCGCCTTGTTGGGTGCCGCGCGCGGGGAGATCGCCAGCCGGCTCGACATGATCGACCCGGACGCGTGGGCGTTCGTCTGGGTGGTGGACCCGCCGCTGTTCGAGCCCGCCGACGAGGCGACCGCCGCCGGTGACGTGGCCGTCGGCTCCGGCGCCTGGACCGCGGTGCATCACGCGTTCACCTCGCCCAAACCCGAATACGCCGACGTGGTCGACACCGATCCCGGCAGCGTGCTGGCCGACGCCTACGACATCGTCTGCAACGGCAACGAGATCGGCGGCGGCTCGATCCGTATTCACCGCCGCGACATCCAGGAGCGGGTGTTCGCCGTGATGGGCCTGGACCAGGCCGAGGCGGAAGAAAAGTTCGGATTCCTGTTGGAGGCGTTCACCTTTGGCGCGCCACCACACGGCGGGATCGCCTTCGGCTGGGACCGCATCAACGCGCTGCTGTCCCGGGTGGACTCGATCCGCGAGGTGATCGCGTTCCCGAAGACCGGCGGCGGCGTCGACCCGCTCACCAATGCGCCCGCGCCGATCACCGCCCAGCAGCGCAAGGAGTCCGGAATAGACGCCAAGCCCGAAAAGGTTGACCGGGCATGAGCGCTGGCGACGATGCAGTGGGGGTACCGCCCGCTTGCGGGGGACGCAGCGATGAGGAGGAGCAGCGCCAACATGACCGAAATGCCTGACACCGCGACGATCAACAACTTCAACAGCGCCATCATCGACGAGTTCCGGGCCAACGGCGGCAAGGTGGGCGGCCAGTTCGAGAACGCCAATCTGCTGTTGCTCACCACGACGGGCGCCAAGTCCGGCCAGCCACGGATCTCGCCGCTGGCCTATTTCCGAGTCGACGGCAAGCTGATCGTCATCGGCTCCTTCGCCGGTTCCCCCGTCAGTCCGGCGTGGGTGCACAATCTGCGGGCCAACCCGCGGGCCCGGGTCGAGATCGGCAACGACGAGTTCGCCGTCACGGCGCGCGAGTTGCCGTCCGACGAGCGCGAGGACATCCTGCCGAAGATCACCGCCGCGGCGCCGGTCTTCGCCGACTACCAATCCAAGACCAGCCGGGTCATTCCGTTGTTCGAGTTGCAGCGCACCTAGGCCCGTGGGCACATCGCGGCGGACGATGGCTCCAGCGGCTCTCGCCGCCGCCCGCGCGGGCCTCAAGCGGCTGCGGGTGGTGTGGTTCAACCTGGTGCAGACCGCGGTGGCGGCGGGCCTGTCCTGGTACCTCGCGCACGATGTCCTGGAGCACCCGCAGCCGTTCTTCGCGCCGATCGCCGCCGCGGTGTCGCTGTCGACAAGCAACGTCCTCCGCGCGCAACGCGCCATCCAGATGATGGTCGGGGTAACCCTGGGGATCGGGGTCGGCTCGGTGGTGCAAGGCCTGCTGGGGCCCGGCGAGGTCCCCATCGCGGTGGCCGCGCTGGTCGCGCTGGGCGCCGCGGTGTTCATCGGGGGCGGCTTCATCGGGCACGGGATGATGTTCGCCAACCAGACCGTGGTGTCGGCGATCCTGGTGCTGGCCCTCTACCGCGGCGGCGTCGGTCTGGAACGCATCTTCGACGCGCTGATCGGCGGTGCGGTGGCCATCGTTTTCGCCGTATTGCTGTTCCCCGCGGATCCGCTGCAGCTGCTGCGCACCGCGCGTGTCGGCGTGCTTAGCGTGCTGCACGACGTCTTGTCGCGAGCCGCGGACATCGCCGTCGGGCGCAAGGTGCCCCCGCCCGACTGGCCGCTGGCGGCCGTCGACCGAGTGCACGAGCAGCTCAGCGGACTGCTCGAGGCGCGCACCACCGCCCGCCACGTCGTCACCATCGCCCCGCGACGCTGGGGCCTGCGGAATACCATCCAGGCCGCCGACCACCAGGCCGTGCATGTGGCCCTGCTGGCCGGTTCGGTGCTGCAACTCGCCCGCGTCGTGGCCAACAACGCCGACGGCTTCCGCGAGGGGCTTCCGAGGCCCGTGCACACGGTGCTGGTGGTGCTGGCGGCCGGAACCGCTCTCGCGGACCGCGACCCCGCCGGCGCGTGCGCGTACGCCGCGTCCGCGCGTCATCACGCGGCGGAATTGCAGTCAGCCGCGCGCGAAAAGACCCAGTTGATCCTGGCCGACGTCGTCGACGCCTGTGTCGACGATCTGCAACGGGTCATCGACCTTCGGCAGGTATGAGGAGAATCAGCGCGAGTCGGCCAAGAACTCCTGGACCAACTTCCTCGGGGCCTGCGTCAACCACGCCTCGGTGACCAGATCCTCGAGGTCGCGGACCGCGATCTCGGCGAGCTTGACCAGCACCACCGGGTAGCCGTCGAAATGCGGGGTCGTGAAATACACGCCCGGCTCGTCGGCGATCAACCCGAACTTGACCCCCTCGTCGGACACCCGCACGCCGAGGATGTCGCCGTCGGGCGGTTCCAGGCCGTCGCGGGCCAGCGCCTCGCGTTCGGAGGGGCGCAACGGCCGCTCCCAGGCCAGCAACTTCTTGCCGACCCGCCACTCATGCGGTGACGGCTCCGAGGTGAGTGCCAGCTCACGAACAATGCGGGCGACGTCGTACCACGTGGCCACATCTCGATTGTGCTCCCGGTTTCGCCCGCGTGCCGCCGTATTGGCAAACGGTTTCGCGCCGCGGACGGCGCGCAACGGTCCGGTGTGATGTGATCAGCGTTGTGCCTGAAGCTGACGCCGGGGTCGCCCGCCGGCATCGAGTCACCCACCGCACCGAGTACCGGTACTCCGACGTCGTGACCAGCTCGTATGGCCGCGGCTTCCTCACCCCGCGGGATTCGATGCGGCAGCGCTGCATCGTGCACGAGCTGACGATCGATCCCGCCCCCGCCGACGTCTCCACCAGCAGCGACGTCTACGGCAACATCAGCTCGTACTTCCACGTCACGGAGCCGCACCACACCCTGACCGTCACCAGCGACTCCATCGTGGACGTGTATCCGCCGGCTCCCGGGCGCTACACCAGCGGCCCGGCGGTGCAACCATGGGAGGCGGCGCGCCCGACGGGGGGCAGGGGAGCGCTCGCCGCGGAGTTCACCCTTGACCTGAACCCGCCCGAGATCACCGACGAGGTCCGCGACTACGCGGCGCCCAGTTTCGCCCCGGAGCGCCCGCTGGTTGACGTGCTGCGCGACCTCGCGTCGCGGATTTTCGCCGACTTCACCTACCGCTCGGGGTCGACGACGATTTCTACCGGGGTCAATGAGGTTCTGGCGGCCCGGGAAGGGGTATGTCAGGACTTTGCACGGCTGGCGATCGCCTGCCTGCGCGCCAACGGTCTTGCGGCCAGCTATGTGTCCGGCTACCTGGCCACCGACCCGCCACCGGGGAAGGATCGAATGATCGGTATTGACGCCACCCACGCCTGGGCGGCGGTGTGGACACCGCAGGAGCCCGGCCAGTTCGAATGGCTGGGTTTGGACCCCACGAACGACCAGCTGGTCGACGAGCGCTACATCATCGTCGGACGCGGCCGTGACTACGCGGACGTGCCGCCGCTGCGGGGCATCATCTACACCGATTCCGAACGCAGCGTGATCGACGTTGCCGTCGACGTGGTGCCCTTCGAGGGGGATGTGCTCCATGCGTGACTTCAACTGCCCCAACTGCGGCCAGCGCCTGACGTTCGAGAACTCCACCTGCCTGAACTGCGGCAGCGCGCTGGGCTTTTCGCTCGAGCAAATGGCGCTGCTGGTGATCGCCGAGGAGAATGCCGGCGAGCACGCCGGTTTCGTGGACGCCGCCGAGTATCAGCTGTGCGCCAACCTTCAGCTGGCCGAATGCAATTGGCTCGTGCCTGTCAACAATCCGCGGCTGCTGTGCACGTCGTGCGCGCTGACGACCGTGCGGCCCAACGACTCCGACGCCGCCGGCCTGGCCGAGTTCGCCCGGGCCGAGGCGGCCAAACGGCGGTTGATCGCCGAGTTGCACGAGCTGAAGCTGCCGATCATCGGGCGCGATCAAGATTCCGAGCAGGGACTGGCCTTCCATCTGCTGTCCAGCGCGCACGAGAACGTGCTGACCGGGCACGACAACGGCGTCATCACACTGGATCTGGCCGAGGGCGACGACGTGCACCGCGAGCAGCTGCGGGTGGAGATGGAGGAGCCGTACCGCACCCTGCTGGGCCACTTCCGGCATGAGATCGGGCACTACTACTTCTACCGGCTCATCGCCCCGTCCAGCGAGTACGTGGCGCGGTTCAACGAGCTGTTCGGTGATCCCGACGCCGACTACCAGGAGGCGCTGGACCGGCATTACAGCGAGGGGCCGCCCGAGGACTGGCAGAAAGACTTCGTGTCGTCCTACGCCACCATGCATCCCGCCGAGGACTGGGCCGAGACGTTCGCCCACTACCTGCACATCCGCGACACGCTGGACACGTCGGCGTGGTGCGGCTTCGCGTCGGCGTCGGCCACCTTCGACCGACCGGCCTTGGGCCCCAGCGCTTTTCAGACGATCATCGACATGTGGCTGCCGTTGTCGTGGTCGCTGAACATGGTGAACCGGTCGATGGGCCACGACGACCTGTACCCGTTCGTGCTGCCGGTCGCGGTGCTGCAGAAGATGAAGTTCATCTACACCGTGATCGACGAGGTGACCTCCGAGGCGCGGGGCCCCGCCGCCATCGCGGGTTAGGGGCGCGTCACTGTGGTGCATCTACGCCGCCATGATGTCGGTCCTGGTACTGGTGCATATGCGCCGCCGCCGGCGACTGCCCGATCCGCACCGCTACCGGGGTGTTGCCATGGATCCGGCGCCATCGAACGTGTGATGTTCGATTCGTAATCCCTTGCGTCACTTTGGCTTCAGGCGTCACAACGTGGTCATTTTTGTCGGTGGGTGTTCCTAGAGTCTGAGGCATGGGTGTCAGTAGTCGTGAGGAGATCGTCGAGGTCATCGACGCGCTCGACGACGACGCGGACCGCCTGTGCGAGTTGTCCTTTGACGTGCTCACCACCCCGGAGCGGCTGCGCGCATTGGACCGGGTGGAACGCGTGGCCCGCAAGCTGCGCACCCCGCAGCACGCATTGATCAACCAGCTCGACGCCCAGGCCAGCGCCGAAGAGTTGGGCGGCTCGCTGCGCTCGGGGCTGGCCGACCGGTTGCGCATCACCAAAGGCGAGGCCGCTCGGCGCATCGCCGAAGCCCAAGACCTCGGGGAGCGCCGGGCGTTGACCGGTGAGCCGTTGGCGCCGAAGTTGAGCGCGACCGCGGCCGGCCAACGCGCCGGGCTGATCGGTGAGCGGCACGTGAAGGTGATCCGTAGCTTCTTGGCCCATCTGCCCACCGAGGTGGACATATTGACCCGGCAGGCCGCCGAGGCCGACCTGGCCGAGCAGGCCCGGGGGTATCGGCCCGACGAGTTGGCCAAATACGCCCAGCGGGTCATGGATTGGCTGCACCCCGATGGGGAATTCAGCGACGCCGAGCGGACCCGCAAGCGCGGGATCACCCTGGGCGCACAGGAGTTCGACGGCATGTCACGCGTCGGCGGGTTGGTGACCCCGGAGCTGCGGGCCGCGATCGAGGCCATGCTGGCCAAGCTGGCCGCGCCCGGGGCGTGCAACCCCGACGACGAGACCCCGGTGGTCGATGCGATACCGGATAAGGACGCGGTGCGCCGTGACACCCGCAGCCAGGCTCAGCGCAACCATGACGCCTTCCTGGCCGGGATGCGCGGACTGCTCGCTTCCGGGGAACTCGGCCAGCACAACGGGCTGCCGGTGTCGATCGTGGTGACTACCACGTTGACGGACTTGGAGGCCGCCGCCGGCAAGGCCCTGACGGCCGGCGGCACGCTGGTGCCCATGTCGGATGTGATCCGCTGGGCCGGCCACGCTCACCATTACCTGGCGATTTTCCACAACGGCAGGTCCCTGGCGCTGCATCACACCAAACGGTTCGCTTCCCCCGCACAACGAATCATGCTGTACGCCAAGGATCGCGGCTGCACCAAACCGGGCTGCGACGCCCCCGCCTACCACAGCCAGGTCCACCACGTCACAAGCTGGCAAGCCACCCGCCGCACCGACATCGACGACCTGACTCTGGCCTGCGGCCCCGACAACCGGCTCGCCGAAAAAGGCTGGACCACCCGAACCAACGGCCGAGGCGAAACCGAGTGGCTACCACCACCGCATCTCGACCGCGGACAACCCAGAACCAACAGCTATCACCACCCCGAAAGATTCCTTCGCGACGGTGACGACGACGAACCCGTTTGACGCAACGCGCGCGATCGCCGCATACGACTAGCACCGATGGCGGTGACCCGCTTCGCCCGGCTTCGCCGTGCTCGCGATCACCGCTAGGCCGGCATCACCCGGCGCACGTCGGGGCCCCACAGCGGCTGCATGCCGCCGGGCAGCGCCAACTGCGTGGTGGTGATGACCTCGGCCAGCTCGCGCAACCCGGCGTGCACCGAACCGAGCAGGTCGGCCAGCGCGGCACGCTGCCCGCCGGCGCTGACGACTTCCAGCTCGGCGGGATGCGAGCGGCGCAGCCGGGTGGCGATCTCGTCCATCAGCCGTTCCGGGCGCGACGATCCCGATGCCCCTGGCAGGTCCTTGAGGTTGGACCGCAGCCGCTCCACTTGGTAGAGCAACGACCGCGGGTTCTGCGCGTCGAACAGCATCAGCTCGGCCACGGCCGCGACGCTGACCTGGCCCACGGTGCGGCGCCGGTAAATGACCGACGACTCGCACGCCACCAGCGTCGCCTCGATGATCGTCTGTTCGGCCGCCACGGCGCGGACGGCGGTCAACGTGGCCCGCAGCAACGCGGTCAGCCAGAGGCCGCGTTCGATGCGCTTGCCGATATCCATCATGGTCCAGCCCACATCGCGCACCATCGACTCGCCGGCGACCCCGGACAGGGTGAGCATTCCGGACAGCGTCTGAACCTGGGCCGACGCGAGTAGCGCGTCGGCCTCGGCGAGCGAATCCGGCGGTTCCCGTCGCTGAGCCAGCGCGCGCTCCACTCCGGCCAGCACCATCCAGGTGTCGTTGGACATCTGGTCGCGCACCGCCCTGGCGGCCAGCGCCAACCCTTCCACCGACTGCACCAGCGACCCGGGCCGCTCCGGATCCACGGTCAGCGACCACAGCGTCGACGGCGCGACGGCGATCATCTCGGCCCCGTCGCTGGCACGATCGTCGGCCCCGTCGTCGGCCCCCGTGATCCGGTCCAGCGCGGCCATCAGCACCGGCACGCATTCGCTTTCCTCGGTGTGCTGCTGATGCCGGTAGACGTGGAACCTGTCCCGGGCGACGAGCAGCAGCCGCGCCATGCTCTCCGCGCGCTCGCCGTAGCGGCCGATCCAGAACAGGTCGGACAGCACACGCGGCGAGCTGACGCCCCAGGTGCCCGCGGCCGTCTTCGCAGGCGGCACGGGCGACGGCAAGGTCACCGTCTCGGCGCGCACACGCTCCGTCGGGCGCACCCAAACATCCTTAGCGGCAACGGTTTGCAGCCTGTACGCGGCCGGCCCGGGCGCCAGCACGTAGCCGACGCCACCGATCATCGGGGCGTACCCGCTGCGCTGGGCCACGTTGAACAACCGGATGCCGACGCCGGCCGACGACAACACCCCGGCATGGTCGGTGGGCGCCGACGAGAACTGCGGCAGCTCCTGGCCGATCCACTGCCACGGCATCTTCTCGATCGCGGCCGCCAACTGTGCCAGCTGATATGACGAAAGAGTCGGGCCGACAAGGGTTTTCCCACCGACGGTCGACTTCACCAGGAGCGAAGACAGATTCGCCAGCAGGTGCGAGCATTCGCCCGCGATGCCGCCCCAGTAGACCGGCGCGGATTGCAGCAGCGGCGCTTCGGAGAGGAGACGCTCGGACAACTCGGGCAAAAACCGAAGCAGCCCAGGGTTTTCCAGGATGCCGCTGCCCAGCGTGTTGACCACGGTCACCGTCCCGCGGTGCGATGCCTCCACCAGACCGACGACGCCGAGCCGGGAGTCGGCGCGCAGATCGAGCGGGTCGGCGTAGTCGGCGTCGACCCGGCGCAGAACGACGTCGACCCGTTTCAAGGTGCCCAGCGAGCGCATCCACAACTTGCCGTCGCGCACCACCAAGTCCGCGCTCTCCACCAAGGGGAACCCCAGCAGCGTCGCGAGATACGCCTGGTCGAAGGCGGTCTCGGAGAAGATGCCCGGGCTGAGGACCACCACCACCGGATCCTGCGCATCGTCGGGCGCGGCGTCGATCAGCGCCAGCCGCAACGCCTGGGCGAACGGTGTCGTCGGGCGCGGCGCGATCCGTTCGTAGAGATCGGGAACGGAGTGCGCGACGACGCGCCGGTCGGCCAGCGCGTAGCCGGCGCCCGACGGCGCCTGCGTCCGGTCGGCGTTGACCTGGAAGGTGCCGTCCGGCAGCCGGCTGACGTCGCAGGCGTGCAGGAAAAGCTGGTGATGCCCGGGCACTTCGATGCCGTTGGCCGCGCGCACGTAACCGGGATGGGCGAAGAGCAGTTCCGGCGGCAGCAGCCCCTCGGTGAGCAGGCTGCGCGACCCGTACAGGTCGGCGAGCACGGCGTCGAGCAGCCGGGACCGCTGCACCAGCCCGGCCTCCAGCGCCTCCCACTCCGCGGCGGAGAGCACGAGCGGCAGCGTGTCCAGAATCCACGGCCGCGGCTCGAGGCCATGCCCGGCGGGATCGACATCGGTGTAGGAGATGCCGTCGCTGTCGATCAGGCCGCGCACCACCGAGCGCAGCCGGTCGAGCCCCACCCGGCCGCGCTCCGCGATGGTGTCGGCCAGCTCCGTCCAGGCCGGCCGCACCTGTCCGTCCCGGTCGACGAATTCGTCGTAGCCGGCGGCCGGGCCGTGCCGGAGATCGAAGAGCGCCTCCTGCGCGCGCGCGGCCCGGTACCCGGCCAGCAGGCGGTCGGCGTCGTAGCGGTCGGCCGGGGGCGCCGACCCCGTACCGATGCCGAATGTCATGTCCGCAAACGCCATTACCGCTGAACGGTACGCACGCGGCGCAGGTCGAGGATGCCCGGCGCGCCGATATCGGTGAAGATCCGGGCCTGTTTCTCCCGAATGTCGGACAGATCGAGCTTGCCGGGGGTGAAGCCGGTCGCCTCGAAGCGGCGGGCGCGGCGCGCCTCAGCCTCGACGGCGTTGACGGGCGGCTCGTCGTAGGCCCGCCCACCGGGATGCGCGACGTGATACGTGCACCCGCCGCGCGACGTGCCCGTCGTCAGGTCGACCAGCTCGAACTGCAGCGGCACGTCTGTGCTGATAGTGGGGTGCAGCGCGCTCGGCGGCTGCCAGGCCTTGAACCGCACCCCGCCCACGTGGATGTCGGGGTTGTCGGTGGCCAGCAGCGGCACCGGGTAGCCGTTGACCGTAACCACGTAGCGGTGCCGGTCGGCGCCGATGATGCGGATCTGGATGCGCTCGACCGACGAGTCGACGTAGCGGGCGGTGCCGGCCGCGGTGGCCTCTTCGCCGAGGGTGTTCCACGGCTCGATCGCCCCGCGCAACTCGATCTCCACCCCGTCGAACACGGCGGTGCCGATCCGGGGGAAGCGGAATTCGGTGAACGGGTCCAGCCAGCTGGTCTCGAACGCGATGCCGTGCGCGCGCAGGTCCGCGGCGACGTCGGCGATGTCGTGAATCAGGAAGTGCGGCAACAGGTATCGACCATGCAGATTGGCACCGTGGCGGATCAGCGGGGCGCGCAACGGCTCGTCCCAGAACCACGCCACCAGCGAGCGCACCAGCAGCGACTGCACCATCGCCATGCGCAGATGCGGCGGCATCTCGAACCCGCGCAGCTCCAACAGGCCGAGCCGGCCGCGGGCGCTGTCGGGGCTGTAGAGCTTGTCGATGCAGAACTCGGCGCGGTGGGTGTTGCCCGTGATGTCGGTCAGCAGGTGCCGCAGCGCGCGGTCGATCACCCACGGCTTCGCCGCACCACCGGCCGACAGCCGGGCGATCTCGGCGAACGCGATCTCGAGTTCGTAGAGCGCCTCGGCGCGGCCCTCGTCGACCCGGGGCGCCTGCGAGGTGGTGCCGACGAACCGGCCGGCGAACAAGTACGACAGCGACGGGTGTCGCTGCCAGTACGTCAGTAGCGATACCAACAGGTCCGGTCGCCGCAGCAGCGGCGAGTCGGCGGGCGTGACGCCGCCGAGGGTGATGTGGTTGCCGCCGCCGGTGCCGCCGTGGGTGCCGTCCACGTCGAAGGACTCGGTGGACAGGCGAGCCAATCGGGCTTGCTCATAAAGGGTTTCGAGCTGCCGACTCTGTTCGGCGAAGCTCGCGGTGGGCGCGACGTTGACCTCGATGACGCCGGGGTCCGGGGTGATGGTCGTCGAGCGCAGCCGGGGGTCCGGCGGGGGGTCGTAGCCCTCGATCACCACCGGGCAGTCGACCTTGGCCGCCGCGGCCTCGGCGCGGGCGACCAGGTCGACGAAATGCTCCAGCGCCTCGGTGGGCGGCATGAAGAGATAGAGCAGCCCATCGCGGACCTCGGCGACCATCGCGGTGGGCGGCGCGGTGTCGGAGTCCTCCACCACCGCGGTGCCCGACTCCGTCGACAGCTCGTTTCCGACGGTCAGGGGATCGGCGTCGAACGACGGGCGCGGTGGACGCCAGCTGATGGAATCCAGCGGCAGTCGCAGGCCCGCGGGAGAATCGCCGTGCAGCAACACGATTCGGCCGCGCCGCAGCCGCCAGTCGGCGCTGGCCCAGCCCTGGCCGTCGTCGCGGCGGTGCAGCGGCAACACGAAAGCCGCCGGGGTGGTGACGGATTCGTCGAGCCGGGCCAGCAGCGCGGCGCGCCCGGCGGGGGAGTCCTCGTCGAGGTCGTCGGCCGAGTCCACCGGGTCGCCCTCGGGTTGCCGCACCTTGGTCGCCAGCCGGTGCAGCGGGTCCTCGTAGGCGGCCCGCACTTGCGAGGGCGGCAGCTCCAGGCCGTCGGCGATCGCGGCGAGCAGCCGGCGGCCCGCGTCGCTATCGACCGGGGCCGAGTCGCCCAGCCACGGGTCGGCCAGCAGCGCGCCGTCGCTCCACAGCGGTCGACCGTCGGTGCGCCAATACAACGCGATCTGCCAGCGCGGCAACGGTTCTCCCGGATACCACCGGCCCTGGCCGCGCTGCACCAACCCGTTCGGCGCCCACACTTCTCTCAGGCGCCCGGCCAGGTCGGAGGCGCGCTGCCGCTTGTGCGGGCCGTCGGCGGCCGTGGTCCATTCCTCGGCGACCTGATCGTCCACCGAAACGAATGTCGGCTCGCCCCCGATGGTCAGCCGCACGTCGGCGGCGGCTAGCCGCTCGTCGACGCGCCGGCCAACCTCACGGATCGTCTCCCACGCGTCGTCGGTGTAGGGCAGGGTGACGCGCGGGTCCTCGTGGACCCGGGTGACGGTGTTGGAGAACTCCAGCACCGATTCGCATGGTTCGGTGCCGCCGCTGATGGGTGCCGCCGACGCCGGCTGCGGGGTGGCCGCCAACGGGATGTGGCCCTCGCCGGCGAACAATCCCGACGTCGGGTCCAGCCCGATCCAGCCCGCACCGGGGATGTACACCTCGGTCCAGGCGTGCAGGTCGGTGAAGTCGGCGGCGGGGCCCGACGGCCCGTCGAGCGCCTCCACGTCGGAAGCCAGCTGCACCAGGTAGCCGGACACGAAGCGGGCGGCCAGCCCCAGCTGGCGCAGGATCGACACCAGCAGCCACGCCGAATCGCGGCACGAGCCGATCCCGGTCCGCAGCGTGTGATCCGGTGTCTGTACGCCGGGTTCCATTCGCACGCTGTAGGCGACGTCGGCGTTGACGGCGTGGTTGAGCGCGACCAGCAGGTCGATGGTGCGGGTGCCGGCCGGCACCGAGAAGTTGCGCACCCAGCCCCGCGTCAGCTCACCGGGACCCGACCCGTCACCGTTTTCGTCGACCGGCCGCAGGTATGGCTCCAGGTCGTCGGCGAGCTCCTTGGGGTAGGTCAACCCCTGTGCCGGCCACGTCTCGGCCCAGTCCTCGATGAAGAAGTCGAACGGGTTGATCACCTGGAGGTCGGCGATCAGCCCGACGGTGATGGTGAGCCGCCGGGTGGGATTCGGAAATACAAGGCGCGCAAGGAAATTGCCCACCGCGTCCTGTTGCCAGTTGATGAAGTGCTCGTCCGGCTCGATGCGCAACGAGTAGGCCTCGACGGGCGTGCGGCAATGGGGCGCGGGACGCAGCCGCACAACGTGCGGATACACCCGGACCAGCCGGTCAAAGGTGTAGCTGGTCCGGTGTTCCAGCGCGACTTTAATGCTCATGACATGGTGATCTCATCACAAGCGGCACAAGGCCGCAGCGCACAGTGGCTGCGGCTTACAACGCCGTAACTTCGGGCGCGGCCGGCGCTTGGGGCACCTGTTACGCCGGCGGCGGACCCGGCTGGTAACCCGGCTGCGGCACGGGGACCACCTGGCCGCCGCTCAGCCTGCGGTAGGCGTAGATGATCAGCAGCGACGCGACGGGCGCGACCACCAACAGGCCGACACCGCACAACAGTGCCCCGATGATGGCGGACACGAACACGACCAGCCACACCAGCAGCGCGTTGACGAAATTCGACCCGGCGAGCGAGAAGCTGGAAGTGAAGCCCTTGATCGCCGACTCCGAGCGATCGATGACGAACGCGACGGTGAACTGGGTGAAGATGCCGAGCACGAGGCCCGGGACGAAGCAGAGAGCCGATGCGATCGAGGTGAGGACCTCGACGATCAGCACGGCCAGAAACACCATGCCGAGGTTGCGCGGCTTGAAGAACGAGCCGATGGTGACGGCCCGCC
>NZ_LZSZ01000150.1:0-620 GCF_001665645.1 Mycobacterium sp. 852002-30065_SCH5024008
GCGGCCTACGTGCCGATCGACCCGGGCCTGCCCACAGCGCGGATCGGGTTCATGCTCACCGATGCCACGCCTGTCGCCGCACTCACCACGGCGGGTCTGCGCTCGCGGCTCGACGGGTACGACGGTCTGCGGGTGATTGATATTGATGACCCCGCCATCGATGCTCAACCCAGCACCCCATTGCCGGCCCCGGCTGCTGAGGATCTTGCGTATCTGATTTACACCTCGGGCACCACCGGGGTGCCCAAAGGCGTTGCCATTACCCACCACAACGTCACCCAGCTGATCGCGTCGCTGGATGGGGATTTGGTGGGGCCGGGGCGGGTGTGGTCGCAGTGGCATTCGTATTCCTTTGACATTTCGGGCTGGGAGATCTTCGGTGCCCTGCTGCATGGCGGGCGGTTGGTGGTGGTGCCCGAGGCGGTGGCCGCTTCCCCCGAGGCGTTGCATGCGTTGCTGATCGAGCAGCAGGTCACTGTGTTGAGCCAGACACCTTCGGCGGTGGCGGCGCTCTCGCCGCAGGGGTTGGAATCGGTGACATTGCTGGTCGGTGGGGAGGCGTGTCCGGCTGAGGTGGTGGAGCGGTGGGCGCCGGGACGGGTGATGCTCAATGAATACGC
>NZ_LZSZ01000151.1:0-14232 GCF_001665645.1 Mycobacterium sp. 852002-30065_SCH5024008
ACATCTTGCGAGCCTCGTCCTCAACCGTCTGGGCGTGCACCTCGAAGCGGCCCGCCATCGCCCGCATTTCGTGCGGGTCAGTCATAAAACGTGTTGCCATTTAATTTCTCCTTGTCGTTCAAGCCTTCAATGTCGAAGTCTTAACAGTTGTAATTGATGCGGTGGTGGCCGCGTTATGGACAGATTACGGCCTACCGGTTAACTGATCGCCTCAAACGGGTGACATGCACCCCCTTATTTCCCGTATCGGTGGTCCCGACATCAGACAACAACCTGCTTGGGCATGACGATCGGCTTGAAGCCGTACCGCGGTCCGGAGCCGTAGGCACCGGCGCCCTTGGCGGCCGCGGCCATGCCAGGCATGCCGGGCATGGCCGTAACCGGTTCGGCCTCGGCCGCCGCCGTCCACCCGGAGCCCTCGAGGGGAGCGGTGGAGGAGGCCAGCGACGCCGGGGCGGCCGCATTCCAGCCGGCCGGCACCGACAGTCCGCCGACCGCGGAGGCCTCGCCCAGGGCGGCCGACGCTCCCGCGCCCGACACCGAGCCCACCATGGTGCCCTGCACCATTCCACCGGCGAGCGGAGTGACGGAATCGGTGAGCGCGAACGGGATCGACGGCACGGAACCCAGTGTGTGCCCCAGCGAGACCGCCGTCGGGATGGTGTTGCAGACCCACCAGGCCGCGGTGTTGACGGCACCGTTGATGCCGTTGAACACCGACGGGGTGCCGATGAATTGGTCAATCGAGTCCAGGAGGCCCGTGCTTTGAACCGGGATGGAGGTGGCGGCCAAGGGCGCCGCGTTGGAGACGGGACCGAGTAGCGCCTGGGTCGTGCCGCTCGTCGAGTCGGCGGCCAGGGCGGTGCTGCTCGCGGCCGCGGCCGTCCCAGGGTTGGTGGTCGACGTCAGCGGCGTGACGGGGGTAAGGACCCCGGCCGCCGCCGAGGCGACCTGGTACGCGGCCATCATGGCGGCGTCCTGGGCCCACATGGCGGCGTACTGCGCTTCGGTCGCCGCGATCGCGGCCGAATTGACGCCGAGGAAGTTGGTCGCGACGAGCGTCGCCAGCAACGTCCGGTTGGCCGCGATCACCGGCGGGGGCACAGTCGCTGCCCACGCCGCTTCGTAAGCGGCCGCCGAGGCGGTGGCCTGCGCGCTCGCCTGCTCGAGAGTCGTCGCCGTCTCGGTCAGATAGGTGATGATGGGTTGCGCGGCGGCCGCGGCCGCCGCCGATCCGCCGCCGGTCCAGTTCTCGGTGGTGAGCAGCGAGACGATCGACTCCCACTGGGCCGCCGTGGTGCTCACCTCGGCGGCCAGGTTGGCGTAGGCCGACGCGGCGGCCATCAGCGGTGCGGCGCCGGCGCCGGCGTACATGAGCGCGGAGGTGATCTCCGGGGGAATTGCTGCAAAGTCAAGAACCATTTGTGTTTCCCGCTCCTTTTGTCTTTGAAATCTGAAGTTTTGAGGAAATGGCCGGAGGTTAGACGGCCGTCGGCTTGGGCATGACGATCGGCTTGACGCCGTAGCGCGGGGCGCCGAAGCCGGCACTGTTGCGCGCGGCCGCGCCCATCCCCGGCATACCCGGGATGATCCCGCCCGTGCCGGCCTGCGGCGCGGCGGCGGTCCAGCCCACCGTCTCCAGCGGTGCCGCGCTCGTGCCGACCACCGGGGTGGCGGGAGCGGCCCAAGTCGGCGGCACGGATAGATTGCCGACCAGGCTGGCCTGGCCCGCCGCTGCGGCGGGCAGCGCGCCCATGCCGGCCATGCCGCCACCGGCCATCGGCGTCGTGACGTCGGCGAGGCCGGCGGCGTCCGCGGCGGAGCCGGCGGCGTCGGCCGCGGAGGTGTCGAGCAGACCGCCACCGGCCAGACCCAGGAGGTCGGAACCGGCGGAGGCCCAGTTGCCGAAACCGATGTTCCCGATGTTCGCCCCGTTACTCGAAAGGCCGAAGATCCCTCCAAGCATCGCCGGGTTGGTGCCATTGGTGCCGGTGTTACCGAGGAGATACCCGAGCAAATCGAGGGGGGTGGTGGTGGGGGTGGAAGAAGCTGCGAGGGGGGCTGCGTTCAAGGCTTGAAGACTCGCCTGGCCCGCGTTGATGGCCTCGGTGTCGCCGTAGCTGCCGGAGCTGATGCCCAGGGTCTGTGCGTAATTCTGCAGCAAGGTCTGGGCCTCGGTGGCGATCGCCTGGTACTGGGTTCCGTAGGCCGTGAAGATCGCCGCCTGCTGAGCCGACACCGGGTCGGCGGCGGCCGGAGCGATCATCGTGGTCGCCGCCGCGGCGCCCGCGTTCTGCGCCGCCAGGTTGGTGTTTATCCCCGACAGCAGCTGCTCGGCAGCTAGCATCTCTTCTGTCTGTGTTGTCAGAAAAGCCATCTATTGCTCCTAGTGTTCGGAACGAGTCGACCCCCATGCGGCGGATCGACCTGAGTGTTTACGTAACGGCCCCTGTGCGTTGGCGTAACACTAACGACCCACGAGTCCACGTTCCCGGCCGAAAGCGCCGGGGTGACAGCCGTTTACGGCTTCTTAACGATGAGGCCGCTAGTTTTAACACGGTCCTGCCGGACGACATAGCGGTGTGATCTGTTGCCTGAAGGAAAACCGTGGTTAAGCTGCGCGGGCGCGGATCCTAGCTGACACACTTTCGCAGCGCATCTTGCAAATTTCGGTTATTTCGAGCGGGATGCGATGTCCCGGATTCGGCACCGGCGCGCTACATTCGCCGCCGAGCCCCCATAGCCCAATTGGCAGAGGCAGCGGACTTAAAATCCGCCCAGTGTCGGTTCGAGTCCGACTGGGGGCACCGGCGTCCGCGCAGGTCAGTGCATGCAGCGCGAGAATAGCCGCCCGCCACCCTCAGCCTGTTTGCCCGGCCGCCGATCCGGCGATCGAATCGGGGCCATCCTGCTATTCGAGGTAGAGCCTTAATGCCCTGTCTGCCGGACGCTGTCGGGGCGAAGGATCACCGTTCACAGGACTTAGGAGGTCGACGGTGATCAAGCTAGCCATCGTGGGTGCCGCGGTGGTGCTCATCGTCACCGGCTGCTCACCCCAAAAACACGCCAGCGGTGGCGGCACCACCACGACAACGTCTCACACCCAGGCCGTGCGCGGATGGGTCCAACTGACTCAGGACCACATGCAAGACCTGGGTATCGCCATGGGCAAGGCCACCTTCGCCATCGGTAGTAAGGACAACGCCGCTCTCGGGGCGGCCTGCCACGAGGGCCATGACGCGGCGAGCTTCCTGCAGGGCCATCTGCCCTCCCCGGACAAAGAACTCACCGACGCGCTGCAAGCCAGCCTCGACGACTTCGACGCCGCCTCCCACTTCTGCGTCGCCGCGGTCGAGGACAACGATCCGAACGAGGCCCGCCACGCGGGCGAGTTCATGAACTCTGCCGAGGGGCATCTCACGACCGCCACCGCCGTCCGCGATCGCATCGTCAACGGACCCGGATAGGTCCGATCGCGGGGCAGGCCTCTCGGTCGACATCGGCCGTGCCGGAAGCGACGAATGGTCCGATGCCGGAGGACCTTGGCCCCTACCTCCAGTTGTGGCGCAGGGCCGACAGTGAGATCACACGCGTCGTCGCAACTGAGAGGACAAGGACATGAATCGCGAAGTGAGCAAATTCTTCTGCGGAGCGTTCGCCGGAATCGCCTACGCGCACGCGGGTTACGCCGTCGCCGCATCCGCCGGCATCATCGACGAGCCAATCTTCCTCGGCAGGAAGTGGGGCGTCGGATACATGTGGACAGAGGCCGTTGTCTATACCGCGATCAGCGCCGCCCTTGGTTACGCCGGCTGGCGTACGCAACCCGTCAACTTGCGTGAGGTAAGCGCGGCGGAGACAAACGGGCAGACCGAGCAGGGTGTGGGCGAGGCGAAGGTGCCCCTGTCGACGTCGAATTGATCGTTCTCGACGGGATGCAGCCACAGAAGGAGACCGCAGCCGGTATGAACGTTCGTCTCGGGAAGTGGTCGGCCAGCTGTGCTGTCCTGCTGTTCGCCGTCGTGCCGTTCTCCTCGGCATCAGCATCAGCAGATCCAGTCGATGATGCGTTCATCGCGTCCCTGGTGAACTACGGGATCGAAGTGCGAGACAGCGACACCGCGATTGCGATGGCCCACCGGGTATGCACGGGATTCGACAACAACGCGAATGCGAGCGTTCTGGCGCTGAAGGTGAAGCGCGACACCGATCTCACGATGAGGGAATCCAGCTACTTCGTCGGCCTGTCCGTGGCCGCCTACTGCCCGCAGTACCGCGGGCAGATCGACAGTTCGCTGATCTGGCTGATCCCGGGTCCCCCGCTGATGTGAACGCCGAGGCACGGCGTCAGCAAGCCGAGAGGCGCGAGGCGCAGTAAGTTGGTCGCGACCGCCACCGCGAAGGAGCCGCGCCGAAGTGACCGACGATCCGCGGGGTGACGGTGTCTCCCGTCAATACGATCGGTGGGAGTATCCGCCCCCGGTAACCGATCTCGCGGCGTGGACCAAGAATCACTGGGATTGGTTCGATCCATTCTGGGCGCACCGCGTCCTGTGGCCCAACCGGGAGTACAAGCCGGACCTCGACATTCTCATCGCGGGTTGCGGCACCTTCCAGGCGGCCGTTTTCGCCTTCATGAACCGCGCCGCCAAGGTGGTCGCGATCGACGTCAGCCGATCAGCGCTCAAGCACCAGCAGTATCTGAAGGACAAGCACGGCCTGGACAACCTGGAATTGCATCTGCTTCCCATCGAAGAGGTGTCGACGCTGTCCCGCGACTTCGACCTCATCGTGTCCACCGGCGTCTTGCACCACATGGCGGACCCACTGGCCGGGCTCAAAGCGCTTGGCGGCTGCCTGCGCACTGACGGGGCGCTCGGAGTCATGCTTTACGCGAAGTACGGCCGGATCGGGGTCGACATGCTCGAATCGGCGTTCCGCGACCTCGGACTGACGCAGGACGACACATCGGTCCAGTTGGTCAAAGAGGCGATTGCGGTGCTACCCGCGGACCACCCGGTTCGCCCCTACCTGAACGGCGCCCGCGATCTGCTGTCCGACGGCGCCCTGGTCGACACCTTCCTGCACAGTCGCCAGCGCGCCTACACCGTCGAAGAATGCCTGGACCTGGTCAGCTCCGCCGGACTGGCATTCCAGGGCTGGTTTCACAAGACGCCGTACTACCCGCACGCCTTCGTCGCGCCGGCGAGCCAGTTCCAGGCGAGGTTGAACCAACTACCCGACATCAAACTCTGGTCCGTGATGGAACGCCTGCAGCCCGCGAACGCCACCCACTTCTTCATCGCCTGCCGCCCCGAACGTCCCAAAGAGCATTACGCAATCGATTTATCGACCGACGGGGCGCTCGACTACGTTCCACTACTGCGGACGGCCTGCCTGCTGTCCGGCGACGAGATCCACGTGCCCGGAACGAAGCTCAAGCTCAACCCGGCTCAGCTGCCGTTCGTTCAGCAGGTCGACGGCCGTCGCACGATCAGGGAGATCATCGAGTCCGTGGCACAGCGCGGCGACGTCGGGCCCGAAAACGCAGGCCTGGTAAGGGAATTCGGACGCACGCTGTTCGAGTCGCTGTGGCGTCTCGACTTTTTGGCGATGGCGCTGAATACAAACCCATCCGGCTAGCCGTCAGCTTTTGCCGTGAGCAGGCCCTGCCGTAGCGCGGCAATCGCGTGTGCGGCCCGGTTGGCCGCCGTGGTATAGCCTTCCAAATCCGCTGCGCTCTCGGCATTTTCGGCGAGGCTGCGGGACAGGCGCGCCGTGTCCTTCAAGTTGCGGATCGCCGCCCAAACCGCCGCTTCAAGTTCGTCGCCGTAAGCGACCAGCAGCGACTGGGCGGTCCACGCGTGACCGACCTGGCAGCGGTAGCCGTTGTCGTTAACGGACATCAGAGCGCCGTTGCAGCTGGGGCAGCTGTACCCGGTCGGCGGCCCCAAATCTTCCATGCCCACGGACGCGGCGAACTGGCTGTCCATCGCGATCTGATTCTCCAGCTCGAGTTGCCCGACCGGGTCTGCCGCCGGCTCTTCGATGTTGCGATCAGCCAGCTGCGTCAGCAACCTACCGATCTCCTTGGCCGTCGCGGTGTGATCGGCCACGCCGGCCTTCACGGCGTTCTTCGGCAGATCGGGAAACAGAGCGTCCGTCGGATCCTGGACAACGGTGATTCCTCCTTTGCCCTTGATGGCGCGCAGCCCGGCCACGCCGTCGTCAAGCAGTCCCGACATCAGGACACCGATGGCGCGCGGGCCATAGTCCAGCGCGACGGACCGGAAAAGCGCGTCGATCCCCGGTCGCCGACCGCTCTCCCACGGTCCATCCGACAGCGCCACCCGATGGTCGCGGGCAAGCAGATGGTGATCGGGTACGGCGGCGTATATCCGCCCGGCCTCCAGGACAGCGCCGTCGACCGCCGCGACCGCCGGCAACGGGCCGCTTCGATCGATGATCTGCGCCAGCAGGGAAGGCGCTCCCCGGCTCATGTGGATGACGATCATGACGGCGAACGGAAAATCCGGTGGCATCCCCGCGGCCAGTTCGTTCAACGCTTCGATGCCTCCGGCGGACGCGCCGATCGCCACCACGCCTTCGGCCGGTGTTGCCCTGCGCTCCATAGCTCGACCTAGCCTTGCCCTGTCCTGGCTGACAGCTCGGAGATCCCGCCACCGTCCGCAAGCGTATGGCCTCAACATTGATCCAGGTAGGCGCCGACGCCAAGGGTCATAAGCCCTCTCCTGCTCGCGGCCGCGCGACCGGGAAAGCCCTTGGTGGCGAGGCGATCACAGCGACAAGAGGAGCGTCACAGTTCACATCATGACCCGCGGACCAAATTTTGGGCCTGCCGCCGACTGCGCGGCGAACCGTCACTCATACACTGACCAATCGTGGGCATGCTGTCTGGTCTTGCGCCGTGGATCGCTTATTGGGTGCTCGTCGGTAACGTCCCGTTCCCTGCCGCGGCGTTGGCAGCGCTGGCGATCACGGCCGTCGCGGTGGTGGTCGGGAGCGTCACCGGCAAGCCGGAGCGGACGCTCGAAATCGGTTCTGCCGCCGTATTTGTGGTGCTCACCGGGCTGACTTTCGCGCGGGACGAGTGGTTCGCCCAACGGTGGATGCTGCCACTCAGCGCCGCCGGGTTCCTCGTGGTGGCCCTGGTCGGAACGCTGACCGGCAAGCCGTTCGTGCGTGCGTTCGTAGCCGCGGAACAACCCGCCGACGTCGCTAAGACGGAGCTGTTCGGCCGGGTCGTCAGCGTCCTGAGCTGGGTCTGGGTGGGGACGGCGGCGGGCATGACGTTGTCGTCGGCGATCCCGCCGCTGGTGCGGGATGACGCCACGATCCTGGACACCAAGACCCCGTTGTCGTACGTGTGTTACTGGCTCATCCCGTTCACGCTGTTGGGCCTGGCGGCGCTGGCATCGCGGTTCCTGCCCGAGCGGATGCTGGCCGGCATCGACGACGTCGCCCGAGAAACCTCGTTCGTCGCGTACGACGAGGCCACCATCGACGAGCTGTACTTCCTCGCCCAGGAACACGCGAACCGGGAGGTCGGCCCCGGCAAGGAGGCCTACAACGTGAAGGTCGGGGGCATGGGCGTCCCGTTGACCGGTGATGAGTCCCGCAAGTCGTGGCCCTCGACCTACAAGGTGCGCGACAAACGGCGCTGAACGCGCGAAGGGTGTTCGGATACGTTGGTTTCCGGACCGGCGCGTGCGCCGCCGGGTCCGGTTGCGGCCAAGCACGGAGCCCCAAAGGAGTTGCGATGAACGCGCTCAGTCCAGACGCCATCCGGGCGGAAACGATCACCATCACCGGCCACGGCGGTGACGAGATCGAGGCGTACCGGGCTTGCCCAGTCGGTGAGCCGCTCGCCGAGGGGTCCCGCGGCGGAGTCGTGTGGATCCATCACATGCCCGGCTACGACCGTGAGACCAAGGAGTTCGTCCGGCGGCTCGCCGTCAGCGGCTATCACACCGTGGCCCCGAACCTCTATTCGCGCGAGGCCCCGGGTGCGTCACCCGACGACGCCGCGGCGGCGGCGCGAGCGGCGGGCGGCGTGCCCGACGAGCGACTGGTCGGCGATGTCGCTGGTGCGGTGGAGCACCTGCGTTCCTTGCCTGGGGCTAACGGGAAGTTCGGCGTCATCGGGCACTGCTCGGGCGGGCGGCACGCGTACCTGGCGGCGTGTTCGCTGCCCTTCGACGCCGTGGTGGACTGCTACGGCGCGTTCATCGTCGAGGATCCGCCGGAGGGCATGCCCAAGGCCATGAAGCCGATCCTGCAGCTGGCGCCGAACCTGAGCTGCCCGCTACTCGGCCTGTTCGGGCTCGACGACCGCTTCCCGGCTCCGCCCGCGGTGGCCGTACTGGACGAGGAGCTGACCAGGCTGAACAAACCGCACGAGTTCCATTCCTACGAGGGCGCGGGACACTCGTTCTTCTCCGTCGATCGGCCCGCCTACCGGCCGGAGGCGGCGGTGGACGGCTGGCGGCGCATCGACGACTTTTTCGCCACCCAGCTGAAAGGTTAGGTCTCGCCCGCCATGTGCACTTATCTCACCGAACACGTCGGAATCGACGGCAGCGGCAAGGGCGCCACCGGATGGTTTGGCGCCAGCCGCGCGACGGTCTACGTCGATCACCCGGTCCACGCGCCCTACGGCCACACGGTCAACATCGACGTGATCAACCCCGAACTCGGGCCGTCGGCGCGGGTGGCGCTGGAACTCACCGAGGAGAGCGCGCTGGCGCTGGCCGACGCCATCCGCAAGGCGATCGCCCATGCGCCGGCCGGACTCGCTTCCAAGGACCAGACGTGACCGCCGACCGGGACTACCCGCAGATGGCCGCTGAGCGCGGCCGGGTCGAGCCCGCGCCGCGGCGGGTGCGGGGCTACCTCGGGGATGCGCTGGTCTTCGACACCACGGCAGCCCTCTATGTGTGGGAGGTCCCGTACTACCCGCAGTACTACATCCCGCTGGCCGATGTCCGTGCAGAGTTCCTGCGCGACGAAAACCATTCGCAGAAGGTGCAATTCGGTTCGTCGCGGCTGCACTCCCTAGTGGGTGCCGGCCAGACCCACCCGTCCGCCGCGCGCGTGTTCGACGCCGACGGTGGCGGACCGGTGGCCGGGGCGGTGCGATTTGAATGGAACCCGTTGCGCTGGTTCGAGGAAGACGAACCGATCTACGGCCACCCGCGCAATCCGTATTCGCGGGTTGACGCGCTGCGCTCACACCGGCATGTTCGGGTGGAGCTGGACGGAATAGTGCTGGCCGACACCAGTTCTCCGGTTTTGCTATTCGAAACCGGTTTGCCCACAAGGTATTACATCGACCCGACCGATATCGCCTTCGAGCATCTGGAACCCAGCGCCACCCAGACGCTGTGTCCGTACAAGGGGGTGACGTCGGGTTACTGGTCGGTGCGGTCGGGCCCCCCTAATGATGAGGCCCTGCATCCGGACCTGGCCTGGACGTACCACTACCCGTTGCCCGCGGTCGGCCAGATCGCCGGTCTGGTGGCGTTTTACAACGAAAAGCTGGACATCTTCGTCGACGGCGACGCGCTGCCCCGGCCGCGCACCCAGTTCAGTTAGCCAGCGCGGTGTGATCTTTCCCTCTTCGCGCCCCGACCCTGAGAATTTCTTAACCTGGACACTCCGCGGCGCTGACCGGGTACGTTAGCGGCGAATGCGAAATCCGCCGGAAGCGCGTTTGCATCAGTTTCGCTACGGGTAAGCGACTGCGATACAGCGTAATTGAAAGCCTGAGCAGAACCTGAGTGCGCGGGGTGACGTAGCTAACGTCGGGGGATTTCAAGGGGTTTGACTCGATTTTTGGCCGGTAGACTCGTAAAAGCAGTCGCGTCAGCGCCTTTTGGTGCTGAGATCCTCGTGGATCTGGAGGCCAAATTGTCGCGCAATTCCCGGCGACGCCGCCTCCGCGCCGACAATATAGCAAAGGCGGTGCAGCGTGAGCGGTATAAACGACCGCAAGCCCTTCCAGGACGATCGAGACGAGCGGGTGTTCGGATTCGACGACGCCCCGGTGGTCCAGATCCCGGTGCGAAACGGTCCGATCAGCGACATCGGCGTCAGCTCCGACGGCACTCGGCTGGTGGTGGCGAATCACGGCCGCGACACGGTCTCGATCGTCGACGCCGATGCGCGTCGGGTTGTGCAGACCGTCACGGGCATTGACGAACCGTTCGCGATCGCCGTGAGCGGCGGGGCCTCCCCGCGCGCCTACATCAGCACCGCGTCCTCCTCGTATGACTCCATCGACGTCGTCGACCTCGCCACGAACGCGCGCGTCGCGACCCATCCGCTGGCCGACCGCGTGAGCGATCTGACCGTGAGCGCCGACGGGAGGTTCGTCTACGCCAGCCGCAACGGCGCCCGCGGCGCCGACGTCGCGGTTGTGGACACCACCACGGATGAGTTCGAGGTGATCGAACTCGCCGCGACACCCGGCACCACCGCGGACTGCGTGCGCATCAGCCCCGACGGGCGCCACCTGTACGCCGCCACCAACGGGCCGTCCGGCGGCGAACTCGTCGTCATCGAGACCGGGGCGCCGTCCGACGGCCCGGCCGGTTCCGGATCCCGCATCGTCGGCGCCTACGAGCTGGGTTTGCCGATCCGCGACGTCGCGCTGAGCAACGACGGCGCCACGGCCTATGTGGCCAGTTGCGGCCCCGTCGTCGGTGCGGTGCTCGACGTGATCGACACCCGGGCCCGCAAAATCACCGGAACCCGCAAGCTCAGCGAGCTCGCCGGCCCGCTCACCCGATTGGCGCTCAGTCGCGACGGCCGCCGCGCCTACTTGGTCAGCGACGACCGCGTCGCCGTGGTCTGCACGCGAACCCACGACGTCATCGCCGACATCGAGGCGGCGAAGGACTCATCCTGCGTGGTCGAGAGCCCCGACGGCAGGTACCTCTATATCGCCGGCCATTCCGGTGTGGTCACCGTCGTGCCGATCGCCGCGGGCGGGGGACCGGCCGAGGCGTCGACCACCCGGCTGCCCGCGTTGGCTCAGCGGGAACCCGTACTCGCCTAGGGTAATTGCCGACGCCGGCGCCGAACTCGGGCTTAGGGTGGAGGCTGCTGGCGGCTCATCGCCACCGGCCCGGGATGCGGCCACCCGCGTCTCGAGGGTTGACATCAGGCGACGCTGCGCCGGGATCTAAAGGCGGTACCTCAATGGACAGCACGATGCAGGACTTTCCGTTGACGATCACCGCGATCATGCGGCACGGCTGCGGTTTGCACGGCGAGCGCACGGTCACCACCGCCACCGTTGACGGCTACCGGCAAATCAGCTACCGCGAACTGGGTCACGACGCCGCCCGGCTGGCGAACGGATTGTGCCGCCTCGGCATCAACGGGGACCAGCGGGTGGCGACGTTCATGTGGAACAACGCCGAACACCTGACCACCTATCTGGCGGTGCCGTCGATGGGCGCCGTGCTGCACACCCTGAACATCCGCCTGTTCGCCGAGCAGATCGTCTACGTCGCCAACGAGGCCGAAGACCAAGTGGTGCTGCTCGATATGTCGCTGGCCAAGCTGCTCGCCCCGGTGCTGGGCGACCTCAAGACCGTGCACACCGTGATCGCGGTGGGGGAGGGTGACACCGCCCCGTTCGAGGGGTCGGGCAAGACCGTGCTGCGATATGCCGACGTGCTTGCCGGCGAGCCGACCGAGTTCGACTGGCCGCAGATCGACGAGAAGTCCGCGGCCGCAATGTGCTACACCAGTGGCACCACCGGCAACCCGAAAGGTGTTGTCTACAGCCACCGTTCGAGCTACCTGCACACCATGGCGGCCTGCACCACCAACGGTATCGGCGTGGGTTCCGTCGACAGCGTGCTGCCGATCGTGCCGATGTTCCACGCCAACGCGTGGGGCCTGCCCTATGCCGCCCTGATGGCCGGCGCCGACCTCGTCCTGCCCGACCGTCACCTCGACGCGCACTCGCTGATCCGCATGGTGGAGGACCAGCGACCGACCGTGGCGGGCGCGGTACCCACCATCTGGAACGACGTCCTGCATCGCCTGGAGGAAGAACCCGGCCACGACATGTCGTCGCTGCGGCTGGTGGTCTGTGGGGGCTCGGCCGTTCCGGTGTCGCTGATGCGCACCTTCGAGGAGAACCACGGCGTTCAGATCCGGCAATTGTGGGGGATGACGGAAACCTCCCCGATGGCCACCATGGCGTGGCCCCCGCCGGGAACCCCGGAGGACCAGCATTGGGCGTTCCGCGCCACCCAGGGCCAACCGGTCTGCGGCGTGGAGATGCGGATCGTCGACGACGAAGGTCAGGTGCTGCCCAACGACGGTGACGCCGTGGGCGAGGTGGAAGTCCGCGGCCCATGGATTGCCGGCTCTTACTATCTGACGGCCGACGACTCTAAGTTCGACTCCGGCTGGCTGCGCACCGGCGACGTCGGACGGCTCGACGAGCGGGGTTTCGTCACCCTGACCGACCGGGCCAAAGACGTCATCAAGTCCGGTGGCGAGTGGATCTCGTCGGTCGAGCTGGAGAACAGCTTGATCGGGCACCCGCATGTGGTCGAGGCCGCGGTGGTCGGCGTGCCCGACGAGCGGTGGCAGGAGCGGCCGCTGGCCGTCGTGGTGGCCAAGGAGGGCACCACAGTCAGCGCCGAGGACCTGCGAAAGTTCCTCGCGGAGAAGGTGGTTCGCTGGTGGCTGCCCGAGCGGTGGGCGTTCGTCGAGGAGATTCCGCGCACCAGTGTCGGCAAGTACGACAAGAAGGCCATCCGGGCGCGCTACGCCGAGCACGGCTACTGGGTGGTCGAGGCCCGCGACTGAGCGCGAGTCTCCGCGAATAACCCAGGGCAGGAAGGAACCCCATGTCCCAGCCGCTTGTCGTCGAACAATCGCACGTGGTGCCCGTCGCGCCCGACGCGGCGTTTCACGGCACGCTGCCCATCCCGTTGCCCGAGATCTTCGGCCGCCGGTACGGGCCGATACCGCCGATCAAGGAGGTGCGGGACCAGACCGGGGCCTGGGACGCAGCGGGTCAGAGCCGCACCATCATCCTGGCCGGCGCCGGCAGGGCGCGCGAAGACCTGACCAGTGTCGACGCGCCGCGATCGTTCGGCTACCGGCTCACCCAGATCCACGGTCCGATGGCGCTGCTGGTCGGCTCGGTCACCGGTGAGTGGGTCTTTACCCCGGCCGGCGGCGGCACCGAGATCACCTGGCGCTGGGCCATTTACCCGAAATCCGTCCTGTCCGCACCGGGCCTGCCGCTCTTCGGGATGGTGTGGAAGCGCTACGCGCGCCGAGTGCTGCTCGACCTCGCCGAGGTGTTGACCCGCTGAAGCTGGGTACCGTCGAGGCCATGTGTCGACTATTCGGGCTACACGCCGGGACTGACGTTTGCACCGCGACGTTTTGGTTGTTGGACGCCCCCGACAGCCTCGCCGATCAGAGCAGAAGGAACCCGGACGGCACGGGCCTGGGGGTCTTCGACGAGCGTGGCCGCCCGCAGCTGGACAAGCAACCCATGGCGGCCTGGGAGGATGCCGCCTTCGCCACCGAAGCCCACGAGTTGACCGGCACCACGTTCATCGCGCATGTGCGTTACGCCACGACCGGTGCGCTCGACGTCCGCAACACCCACCCGTTCCTGCAGGACGGCCGGATCTTTGCGCACAACGGCGTGCTGGAGGGGCTGGACGTTCTCGGCGAACGGCTCCGCGAAGTCGGCACCGGCGATCTGGTCCTGGGTGACACCGATTCCGAGCGGGTGTTCGCGCTGATCACCGCCTCGATCCGGGCGCTCGACGGTGACGTGACCGCGGGCCTGACCGATGCCATGAAATGGCTTGCGGCCAATGTGCCGATCTATGCGGTCAACGTGCTACTGAGCACGGCGACCGACATGTGGGCGCTGCGGTATCCCGAAACCCATGAACTGTGCGTCTTGGATCGTTCCGGCGACGCCCCCACCCGGGCCCTGGAATTCGACCTGCGCACCAAGCGAATTCACGCCCGGTCGGAACATCTGTGCACGCGCCCGTCGGTGGTGTTCGCCACCGAACGCATGGACGAAGACCCCCGCTGGCGGCTGCTCGAGCCGGGTGAGCTGGTCCACGTCGACGCCGCGCTGCAAGTCGACCGCAGTCTGATACTTCCCGACCCTGTCTCTTATACACATCTGACGCTGCCGACGATCGCATA
>NZ_LZSZ01000152.1:0-685 GCF_001665645.1 Mycobacterium sp. 852002-30065_SCH5024008
CGGGGCGGCCTACGTGCCGATCGACCCGGGCCTGCCCACAGCGCGGATCGGGTTCATGCTCACCGATGCCACGCCTGTCGCGGTACTCACCACGGCGGGTCTGCGCTCGCGGCTCGACGGGTACGACGGTCTGCGGGTGATTGATATTGATGACCCCGCCATCGATGTTCAACCCAGCACACCGTTGTCGGGTCCGGGCCCGGCGCTGGAGGGTCTGGCTCACATTATCTATACCTCGGGCACCACCGGGGTGCCCAAAGGCGTTGCTGTTACCCACCACAACGTGACCCAGCTGTTCGATTCGCTGGAGATTGGTGTGCGGTTGGGGCCGGGGCAGGTGTGGTCGCAGTGTCATTCGTATGCGTTTGACTTTTCGGTGTGGGAGATCTGGGGAGCGCTGTTTCATGGGGGCCGGTTGGTGGTGGTGCCCGAAGCGATAACCCACTCTGCCGAAGACTTCCACGCCTTGCTGATCAGCGAACAGGTCAGCGTGCTCACCCAGACTCCCTCAGCTGTGGGGGTGCTCTCGACAGACGGTTTGGGGGCGGCGGCGCTGGTGATCGGCGCCGAGGCGTGTCCGGCTGAGGTGGTGGAGCGGTGGGCGCCGGGACGGGTGATGCTCAACGTCTACGGCCCGACCGAGACCACGATGTGGGCATCCAAGAGCTGTCTCTTATACACATCT
>NZ_LZSZ01000153.1:0-718 GCF_001665645.1 Mycobacterium sp. 852002-30065_SCH5024008
GATGTGTATAAGAGACAGTACAACTCCCCGACCACCCCGGCCGGCACTGCCCGCAACCACTGATCCAGCACAAACAACGCAGCACCCGCTACCGGCGACCCCACCGGCGGGGCACCCACTCCCGGGGTTAGCGGGGCACTGATCGCCGCATACACCGTGGTCTCGGTGGGCCCATACGCGTTGAGCATCACCCGCCCCGGCGCCCACCGCTCCACCACCTCAGCCGGACACGCCTCCCCGGCCACCACCAACGCCACCGATTCCAACCCCTGCGGCGAGAGCATCGCCACCGCCGAGGGTGTTTGGCTGAACACACTGACCCGTTCCGCAATCAGCAACGCATGCAACTCTTCCGGAGAGGCGGTCACCGACTCGGGCACCACCACCAACCGGCCCCCACCGAGCAGGGCACCGAAGATCTCCCACACTGAGTAGTCGAATGCATAGGAATGGCACTGCGTCCACACCTGCTCTGCGGTCAGGTCCAACCGGGTATCAAACGCGTCGAACAATCGAGTCACGTTGTGGTGGGTCACGGCAACGCCTTTGGGCACCCCGGTGGTGCCCGAGGTGTAGATCAGATATGCGATATCGTCGGCGGCCGGGCCTGGCAGTGGGGTGCTGGGTTGGGTGTGGATGGCGGGGTCATCAATATCAATGACCGGCACGTGATGACCGTCGAGCCGCGAGCGCAGACCCGCCGTGGTGAGTACGGCGA
>NZ_LZSZ01000154.1:0-547 GCF_001665645.1 Mycobacterium sp. 852002-30065_SCH5024008
GATGTGTATAAGAGACAGGTTCAAAGGCGGCCAGGCTGCGCGCGCGCACCTGGGCAAGGAGTTCGGCCACAGTGGGGTCGTCGGTCAGATCGACGCGTAACACCAGGGTGTTGACGAAGAACCCGACCAGCTCATCCAGGGCCGGGTCACGCCGGCCGGCGATCGGGAACCCCACCGGCACATCGGTATTGGTGCTGAGCTTGGCGAGCAGGATTGTCAGGGCGGCTTGGATGACCATGAAACTGGTCGCATGATGTGCCCGGGCCACCCGGGCGATCTGCTGCTGCAACTGTGCCGGCCACTCGATGGTGAGGCTGGCTCCGTGGTGATCGGCTACCGCCGGATAGGGCCGATCAGTGGGCAATTCCAGGCGTTCGGGCATCCCGGCCAGGGCGTGCTGCCAGTAGGCCAACTGTGCGCCGATCACACTGTCGGGGTCGCTGAGGTCGCCCAGCTGGTCTCGTTGCCAGAGCGTGTAGTCGGCGTACTGCACCGCCAACGGCACCCACCCAGGGGGCTGGCCTTGAACGCGGCTGGCATACGCTGG
>NZ_LZSZ01000155.1:0-1108 GCF_001665645.1 Mycobacterium sp. 852002-30065_SCH5024008
TATCGAATGTATGTTCGAGTACGCGTTGGCGTCGCGGTCTACCCCGGAGTCTTGGGTGTTGTTGGATCGGGTGCGCGAGGCGGGGCGTGCGGAAACGCGGGCGGCCGCCGAACCGCTGGTGGCGGTGGGGGACTTGGTGGTGTTGCGGTGTCGCGATTCGGGGGAGCGGGCCGAGTGGGCGGCTGATGCGTGGGATGCGGTGGCCGCGCAGGTGGGTGCGGCGCTGGGATGCAGTGTGGCGCTGGCGCATAGCTATCTGCGGTATGCGATGGCGATGCGCGAGCGGCTGCCGCAGGTGGGCAAGGCGTTTCGGGCCGGGGATATCGACTATCGGGCGTTTCAGACGATCGTGTTTCGCACCGATTTGATCACCGATGCCGAGGTGATGGCGCGGGTGGATGCGCGGCTGGCGGTGGTGATCTCACGGCGTCCGTCGCTGACCCGCGGAGGGTTGGGGGCCGCGGTGGACCGAATCGTGGCCTTGGTGGATGCCGATGCGGTGCGCCGGGCCAAGGAGGCGATCGACGATCGGTTTGTCGATGTGCAGGCCAACGACTCGGGGATGGCGTGGCTTTCCGGCAGCGTGTTCGGCGCCGACGGGCGCGCGCTGGATCGGCGCCTCGATGAGTTGGCGGGCAGCGTGTGTGGGGCCGATCCGCGCACCCAGCGGCAGCGCCGGGCGGATGCGCTGGGTGCGCTGGCCGCCGGTGCGGACCGGCTGGGGTGTCAGTGCGGAATACCCGGGTGCGTCGGCGGGGCGCGGACCGCAAGCAATGTGGTGATTCATGTCGTCGCCGAGGCGGGCACGGTCGCCGGGCGCGGCGCGGCCCCGGGGGTGTTGCCCGGCGTGGAGGGGCTGGTGCCGGCCGAGGTGGTCGCCGAGTTGGCCGCCAACGCCAGGCTGGTGCCGGTGAGCGCCCCGACGCAGGCCGAGCCGCGCTATCTCCCCTCGGCCAAGCTCGCCGACTTCGTGCGGTGCCGGGATTTGACGTGTCGGGCGCCCGGGTGTGATCGGCCGGCGGTGGACTGCGATATCGACCATACGATCCCCTACGCCGATGGCGGTGCGACGCATCCGTCGAACCTGAAATGTCTGTGCCGCCACCAT
>NZ_LZSZ01000156.1:0-1700 GCF_001665645.1 Mycobacterium sp. 852002-30065_SCH5024008
TTCGCCCGCGTCCCTGCCGACCTTGTCGCTCGAATGTACCCACACGCCAACGAGTTCCAAATCCGGCCGACGCCTGATGGCATCGATGGCGATCGAGCCGACTCCCCCGGTGGACCACACGACAACACGCATCAGCATTCTCCTTACTGGACGTGTGTCCGCGCGGCGGCGGCCGCCGCGCGCTCTAGGTACGGCCACGCAACGTCGGGCGCGATGCCACCGCACAGCGGGTGCAGTGGCAACGGCCGGCCGCCGCGCACGTAATCGGTCGCCTCGTCGGAGGTCAATATGCGGTACGGGCCGCGCTCTTCGCGGAGCGCCGCGACGCTGTCGGCGCGTGTGATGCTCGCGACGGAATCGTCCCGGGGCCGGTAGGAAGCCGCCATCACGGCGTCGTGCAGCAGGTGGGGCCCCAGCACATCCCACGCCTCATTCACGTCGTCAGCGACGAAAACCGCAGTGGGTGCGCCCGGGACGGGGAACTGGACGATCCCCGGCTCATGTCCGTGCGCGCGGCACTGGGCTTCGTAGAACTCCTTCAGGCCCGGCCACTCCGTCTGGGAGACGAACCCGAGGCCGTACCGCCCGGCCCGACGGGCAGCGGCCTCGCTGCCGCCGGCGATCAGCATCATCGGTCCACCGGGTGAACCGCACGCCGGCGTGACACGAATTGTGCGACCGCGATATTCGACGGGCTCCCCGCGCACCAGCGGCCCGAGCACCGCCAACATCTCGTCGGCCGCGCGGCCGCGGGTGGCCATGTCGACGCCGAAGTGGTCGTACTCCTCGCGTCGATGCCCGACGCCGAACGCATACGACACCCGTCCCCGGCTGACCAGGTCGAGCACGCACATCTCTTCGGCGAGCCGGACGAGGTCCCACAACGGAATCGGCACGGCGGCAAGCAGGATCGCCAATGTGCGTGTCCTGGCCGCGATCGCCGCGGCCAACGTCAGCGGTGCGGGCAGGTGGCCGTCGTCGGTGCCGTGATGCTCGGAGAGCACGGCCAACACGCCGCCGCGGGATTCCGCCCACGCGCACATGTCGGTGGCGGCGGTATAGAGGTCGGCCGCCGGCCCGGCCCAACTCGGCGCCCGCATATCGAACCGAAGGGTGAACATCAGCGTGCACCCGCGTCGCCTCTGAGGATCGGCCGCAATGCCCGCACAGCTGCAGACTAACCTAAGATTTGTTCTTTAAGATAGTGCGTGCTCTCTTAACCCTTGACCCCGCGGACGCGCGGCTGCTAGCTTCCGAAGCGAACGTTGGGTAACGGTCGGCGTAAAGGGCAACGGCCGCCTCAGTTTTCATCGCGCACGCATCTGAGGAGGAACAAGATGACGACTCATCGCGTGGTGGTGTGGGCGACCGGCGGCATCGGATCGATCGCGATCCGCACCATCCAGCATCGCCCCAATCTGGACTTGGTCGGGGTCTGGGTGCACTCGCCGGAAAAGGACGGCAGGGACGCGGGCGAACTCGCCAACGGCGAGCCGATCGGTCTGGCGGCCACTACCGATGCCGACGCGCTGATTGCGTTGAAGCCCGATTGCGTCATCTACGCCGCCAGCGGTCCGGAACGCGACGCGCTGGCCATCCCGGATTACGTCAGGCTGCTCGAGTCCGGCATCAACGTCGTGTCGACGTCCTCGACGAGCCTGGTGCATCCGCCGTCGTATTTCGCCCCCGAGTGGCGTGAC